>CAZOEV010000810.1:0-1500 GCA_964578915.1 uncultured Lentimicrobiaceae bacterium | reverse complement strand
AGCGGGAAAGCAGCCGTGGTTCCATGCCTTGCAGCTCTACTGGTGGTTTGTCGCTGGTAATAATTAACTGCTTGCTGCTCTGATGCAGGTGGTTGAAAATGTGAAAAAAGATGTCCTGAGTCTTTCCTTTTCCGGCTAAAAATTGAATGTCGTCGATAATCAGTACATCAATCATCTGATAAAAATGCACAAAATCATTCTGATTATTATTTCTTACAGATTGAATATATTGATTTATAAACTGCTCTGTTTGAATGTATAAGACGGTTTTGTCAGGGAAATTATTTTTTACTTGAAGCCCGATGGCATGCGCCAGATGTGTTTTACCAAGTCCTGTCGCGCTATAAATCAGTAACGGATTGAAGGCAGTCTTGCCGGGATTTTCGGCTACAGCATATCCAGCTGATCTGGCCAAACGATTGCAATCGCCTTCAACAAAATTGTCAAACGAATAAGATTCAACAAGTTGCGATTCTACTTTGATTTTTTTTAATCCTGGAATTATAAATGGGTTTGGAATGTCGTTAGAAGTGCCGCGATTTAAATCAAGAGGCATAGATACCATTGGGTTTTGGGTGTCCCTTCTGTTGCTGGTAGGGAAATTAATGGAATAAGGCTTAACCGCATCATAGTTATCCATAATGATGCTGTATTCTAAACGCCCTTCAACTCCGAGCTCTTTTTTTACTGTCTTTTTGAGTAAATTGATGTAATGCTCTTCAAGCCATTCGTAAAAAAACTGACTAGGAACCTGAATCGTCAGTACATTATTTTCGAGCTTTACAGGTTTAATTGGTTCGAACCAGGTTTTAAAGCTTTGATTATGAACATTGTCTTTGATAACGCTCAAACAATTTTCCCAAACCTCAAAGTGTCTTTTCTTCATTTAGTTGATAATCAAACAGTTAATTAAAATCCGACAACTGTGTGCAGATCAAAAATCAGTAACTTACTGATTATAATGATTTTGGTTTTTATTTAGGGTGTTGTTGATTTGTCAACAAATATCAATGAAAAAAAGTGAATAAAAAAGTAAAATTTAACTTGAAATAAAAATAATTTTGACTTAAGTTGAGGCGTTTTATCCGATTTCGTAGAGTCACTTTGCTTAATACCTTATAGCTAAACGGTTTTAAGATATTTTACATCCAGACCATAAAGCTGATTGAGTTTTAAAATAATTTTTTCAGCCTCATTTTTTCTGATTTTTATTTCAAGATAGCAGCTTAATTCAAAGCGCGGATTTATTTGTTGCAGGTTTTCTTCCTTCAAAATGCGCATCACTTCGTTCATAAGTGGATACTCAAATTCGAGACTGTAAATCTCGTCAATGGTGCGTTCTTCAACCGTGGTTTGGTCAAGTGCTTCACGAGCGGCACTTTTGTAAGCGTTAATTAACCCGCTAACACCCAGTTTAGTACCGCCAAAATATCGCACAACTACAACGCAAATATTGGTCAGGTCTTTTGATAGAATTTGATTGAGGATTGGCTTGCCGGC
>CAZOEV010000809.1:0-1502 GCA_964578915.1 uncultured Lentimicrobiaceae bacterium | reverse complement strand
CTTTGGTGTGGCTGGTGTTACCGGAATTACTTTAATCGTTGCAGGACTTAGCTTCGCCATGGTCGATACCATCGGCAACAGCCCATTTAGCGTAAATTATATGGCGTTGGCAAAATCGTTTTTCATCGTAATTATAGCCGTCTTTAGCTCATTGATTCTCTCGCTTTACCTCAGTCAGAAATTATTTACAACAAACAGATATGGCCATTTGGCGCTTGATACCGTTCAAAATAAATCAGATGGCTTTACCTCCGCAAACATTGCTTACACTGCAATGATAGGCAAAAATGGGAGAACATTTTCCATGCTTCGCCCTTCGGGGAAGGTGATTATTGACGGCGAAATGTATGATGCCACTGCCGTGAGTGGATACATAGATGCCGACACCGAAGTGGAGGTGCTTAGCTATCATACCGGACAACTTTTTGTGCGTAAAACCTGATTTTTTTAGTAAAAAATAACGCGATGAACGCCATTTCTATCGAAGTAATTTTAGGGGACATCACTAAACAAAATACGGATGCTATCGTAAATGCGGCCAACAAAAGCCTATTAGGTGGCGGCGGGGTTGACGGTGCGATTCATCGGGCGGCAGGCCCACAATTGTTAGAAGCCTGTAAAAAACTAAATGGCTGCGAGACCGGGGAAGCGAAATTGACACAAGCCTTCGATTTGCCTTCTAAATATATTATTCATGCGGTAGGGCCGGTGTGGCACGGTGGTAATAGTAGCGAAGCCGAATTACTCAGCAACGCTTACAAATCCAGCCTAATACTTGCCGACGAAAACCAGTGCAATTCAATTGCATTCCCAAATATTTCGACTGGCGTGTATGGTTTCCCAAAAGAAAAAGCCGCTGCCATAGTTGTTGATTTAATCCGGAATCTTATGCCAGAATTAACATTTCTGAAACGTATTATTTTTGTGTGTTTTGATGAAGAAAACTATGAAATCTATCAGCGAATGCTAAAAAACCTATAAACCTCTACAAATTGGTAGCTATATAATCCATTTTCTTGTTTATAGTTACCGTATTCTTTGATATTGCCGACAGAAAAAATTAAAACCCTTAATTTGCAGGCTTATTCACTTAAACCCAAGATTTAAGTCAACGAAAACCATTGCTGGATATATGCTTCGATCACTGCTTTTATTATGCTTTTTAGGTGTTTTTGCGTCAATGCTAGAAGCACAGCAACGCAAAAGCATGGAAGCCTCCCGAATTAATCTTTCTATTGATATTGATGGAAAACTAGATGAAGCAGTTTGGCAACATGCTGCTGTAGCTGCTGATTTTGTGCAGCGCGAGCCACTAAACGGAAGACCTGCAAGCTTTGATACCGAAGTGAAATTGCTTTACGATGACAAAGCGATTTATGTGGGCGCACACATCAACGATCCAAATCCCGATAGTTTATGGAAAGAGCTCAAAAGTCGCGATAATCTTGGACTGGCAGATTATTTCGGAGTGATTTTAGATCCTTATAATGATGGCCTCAATG
>CAZOEV010000808.1:0-1503 GCA_964578915.1 uncultured Lentimicrobiaceae bacterium | reverse complement strand
TCTTTCCAAATCTGCCCAGGTAATTTCTGTTGCTTCTTGAGCGTTTACAAGGGAAAAGAGGAAAAGGAAGAATAGTAAAAGGTATATTTTCATCTGATTTTTATTATCGAGTTACCATTAATCCATCGGTCATTGAATTTTTATAGGAACGCCAAGCAGGAATGAAACCAATTAAACCGCCCAACATAAAAATAAGTAGCAGCAAAATAAATTCGTTTATCGAAAACCAACCGACTTGAATTAATACGCCCAATTTTTCGGCAATAATGGGTTTGCTGATGAATAAGAGAATGTGCATAACGACAACTCCCGAAATGATTCCACTTAAAATGATGCCCAACGTTTCAATCATTATCAGTCCGAAAATATGTTTTGGTTTTGCGCCAACCGAACGTAAAATGGCCATTTCGCGGCGGCGTTCGTTGAGACTCGTCATTATGGTGGTTAAAATTCCGCCCAAAGCAACCAGCAAAACCAGGGCCGAAATAATGAGCAATGCTTTTTCAATTGGCGTTACAATTTCCCAAAGTTCAAACATAGTAACAACAGGCATAATTGCTGTTAATGCTTCACCATCAAAATTATTGATTATTCGTTGAATGTTCAGTACATCGGAGCGGTTTTTCAAGCCAAGCAAAAAGCCTGAAATTGCACCACCTTCCTCTCCATGCACACATTCAGAGGTATGATCATGCGCGTGGTCGTGATTGTGTTCCTCATCCGGCACATCTGCAAAAACATCAAAATCGCCGGTTTCGTTTCCATAAAAATGTGAATGAATTTCGTCCATGGCGTGTAAGGAAACCAAAACAGTTTGGTCGATTGGCGTGCCAGTAGGTTTCAAAATCGCACGAATAATAAATGGTGCTTCATCGTGTTTTATAAATTCTTCGCTGCCCATTCCGTGTGTAACAATTAACTCATCGCCAATTTTGTAGTCGAGTTCTTTTGCTACTTTCGAGCCCAAGACACAATTTTTATCTTCGATGTCGGCTTTGCCCAATTTTGTTTCTATGGGCTGATTATTGCCGTATTTAAAATGGGTAAAAAATGATGAATTAGTTCCCAAAACTGCAAATCCTTTGTGCGAATCTCCCAGCGAAAGTGGGATAGTCCAGGCCACTTTTGGGTTGGCAGAAAGCTCGGTGAATGTCTCCCAACTAACATTTTGATTGGGGTAACCGATATGAAAAACGGTACTCAACAGCAGCGGAATATTTCCTGAACGCGCGCCAACAATGAGGTCGGTGCCCGAAATGGTGCTGGTAAAACTTTCGTGAATATTGGAACGTATGCGCTCCACCCCAAGCAATAAAACTACACTCATGGCAATAGAAACAATGCTCAGCAAAAGTGTCGATTTTCGGTAGCGGATGCTTTTTAAGGCCAGCTTAAAAATGTAATTCATGCCACGCCTCCTTTACTTTTTTGCGTTTCATACACAATTTTGCCTTCGTGTAAGGTGGCTGATCTGTCGAAAAGCTGCGTAAAACGGGTGTCGTG
>CAZOEV010000807.1:0-1507 GCA_964578915.1 uncultured Lentimicrobiaceae bacterium | reverse complement strand
ATGGTCGTGTAGATTCTAAATTATATTCTTTGTTTGGTGTTTTTGCAACCAAATAATGTTTACCTTCAGCATTTAAAACTTCATTCTCATTATTAATTACGGTATTTAACATCACCATAATCTCATCAATGGTTTCAATTTGTGTTTGAATTGAATGATATTCTTTGTTTTCTGTATCGGTTTCCAATTTATCTGCAATAGCAGCATAGAGATTTTTCAACTTCAGGATTAATTCATATGTGTTTTTCGGTGGAGAACTAGTTTCAGGGGTAATTGATTCTTCATCATTGATGATGGATGATGAAGAATTTGCGGGAATCATTGAAGCATTCACCACATATCTAAATAAAATATCTGTAAGTGGTGCAAATGTCACAGCAACGAATTGTGCGTCAATAATAAAATTACCGTTTGATGCACTAAACTCTGAAGTATATTTAACAAGATGTAATTCATAAGTTATTGCTTTCCCATAATATCCTTTTACGGTTAAAGTAAAAATTGGTGGTGGGAAATCGAATAACACTCTATATGGAGACTTTGTTTGATTGAAAAATGCCAAACCTCTTATATCAATAAATTGAATATTCACTTGTGGAATAAATGATGAATTAATTATTATCTTAATATTATTTATACCAAAACCTTCATAATGGGTTGCGTTACCAGTACTTCCATCATAATAATTAGTTGTGAAATTCAGGTAATTGGGATTATTTTCGTTCTCATTATCTTGATTATTTCCAATAAAATTGATTGTTTCGGAATTCGTGCTAGTTGTATTTGAATTTTCTCCGACAATAATAACTGTTCTTCCCTTGCTTTTTGCAGTTAATTCTGCAAATATATACATGTCTTGATATTGGGGAATGCCATTATCAATACCGTTATTAATGTTGATGCAATTAGGTTCTACAAGTATTACGTTACCATTTTCTATTGTATTACATTCCATTCTTCTGGATTTTTATATAAATACCATATAAAAAAAAATCTAAATTGATGAGATTTGTTGTGGTATTCATACTATTTATTATAAACGAAAAAATGATACTATTCTCAGTCACAGAAATAATAAATACACACGTTCACACTATTTGGGGGGATATCTTTTTTTATTTCTTCACTATTTCAATGCTTTTTTTCTTCGGTACACTTTTTTATATGATAAAATCATTAAGAAAGAGAATTGCAGATACAAAATTACAACAACAACAACATGTTGCAAAAATCGATAATATTAGAAAAGAACAGATGGATACTTTGGAAAATCTTAGAGTTGAAATGCTTAAGCGTGAAGAGGATAGAATTCGTCAATGGGTGGAAAGTGAAAAAGAAGCTCTTCATGTATTAAATGGTGTTTCGAACCTATTGGATTTAACTGATAAAATTGGTCGTGCGGATTCCGAGAAAATTTTAAATAAACTCGATGAAATTCATGCCAAAGTCAAAAATCTAAAAGAAAATTAATTGATTCTATGTATTATGATAAAAAAATTAGAAAAAT
>CAZOEV010000806.1:0-1508 GCA_964578915.1 uncultured Lentimicrobiaceae bacterium | reverse complement strand
TATTTTTACAGGATTGCTGGTTTTAAGTCTGAGCTTACTCACACATGGAAAAACACCCAAATACTTGTTGTTTTATATGCCGTTTATGGCATTGATAATCCTTTATGCGCTTAAATCCTTATTTGAGACACAAAGCAGGAACAAAATTTTGATAATTTCCTTGTTTCTGCTTGTCGGAGCAGGAATTTCAATTGTTGATTATGTGAAAGAATATCCCTATTTTGTTGACGTGAAGACCCGTAATCAGGCCATGGCCGAAAAAATGGAAACAGGAAAAACAGTACTGGCGCATAATGGTTTTGTTTTTGATCAGCTGGAGAAATTTGAGATCCGCAGTCCTATAATTTTCTTTTTTACGCATGAAGGCTTTAGCGAAAATGCGCAAGAAGATCGGCTTGAATACCTTACTTTTGCCCATGAAAAGGGATATGATTACGTGGCTATTGATAGGATTTTGGAACGCAAAGAAATTAGGGATTTTATTGATTACCAGCAGTTAAAAACCGGTGATACGCTTGCTGGTTTTGCGTTGGAATATAAAGATCCTGATTTTTTGATTTTTAAACGGATGAATTAAATCCTTCGGTTGTCCTTAAGAAATATATCAAATTATAAAAGAAAGATAATATTTATGACTTACGATTTTGATAAACATATAGACCGCAGCCAAACTTCGAGCGTGAAGTATGACCTCAAAAAAACGATTTTTGGCACGGAGGAAGTGCTGCCGATGTGGGTGGCCGATATGGATTTTGAAACGCCAGATTTTATTCGCGATGCCGTGAAAGCCAGGGCTGAGCATGAGATATATGGTTACAGTTTTAGGAGTGATAGTTATTATCAGGCCCATATTGACTGGTTTAAAAAGCAGTACGATTGGGAAATTGAAAAAGACTGGATTGTGTTTTCGCCTGGGATTGTTCCAGCATTGAATATGGCTGTGTTGGCTTTGACCAACCGGGGCGATAAAATCATAGTGCAGCCACCAGTTTATTTTCCATTTTTCACGGCAGTTTCTTGTCATAACCGGGAATTAGTTCATAATGAACTTATTAGGGAAGGCGGGACTTACAGCATGAATTTCGACCTGCTAGAAGAACAAGCTGCTGATGCCCGAATGCTTATTTTATGTAATCCTCATAATCCTGTAGGCCGTTCCTGGCGAAGGGAAGAGCTGGAAAAGCTGGCCGATATTTGTGTGCGTCACAATTTATTGGTTATTTCTGACGAAATTCATGCCGATTTGGTGCTACCTGGGCATAAACATACGCCTTTTGCCAGTGTTCATCCTGGTTTAAAATCTTCGCTTTTGACCATGCATGCTGCCAGTAAAACTTTTAATTTGGCTGGTTTGGCCACTTCTTCGGTGATTATTGAAGATGAAACTTTGCGCAACCAGTTTAAGCAGTTCGTCGACTTTTTGCATGTCGGCATGGGCAATATTTTCGGAGCAGTAGCTACAGAAGCCGCTTTCCGCGAAGGCGAAGAATGGCATGAACAAATGTTAC
>CAZOEV010000805.1:0-1515 GCA_964578915.1 uncultured Lentimicrobiaceae bacterium | reverse complement strand
GAAAACCCTTTCGGCTGTAATCATCAATAAGGTGATGCCAATAATTGGTGTGGCCAACAACTGAATCCAAGAAGTGGCGTACAAAGCCCAGGCGAAAAGCGGCATCTTTAAAAATGTCATTCCGGGTGTTCGCAAACGGTGAATGGTTACAATAAAGTTAAGTCCGGTGAGAATGGAAGAAAAGCCGAGAACGAAAGCTGCCAGAACCGACATGGTAACATTGGTGCCAGTTTTCACGCTGTAAGGCGCATAAAACGTCCATCCTGTATCAGCAGGGCCATCGCCAAAAAGCAAGGTCGAAAGTGCCATCAACGCACCAATAATATATATCCACCACGAAAGCAAATTGAGCTTCGGAAAAGAAACGTCGTCGGTACCAAGCATAATTGGCAGAAAAAAGTTGCCAAAAATGGCGGGAATGCTCGGGATGATAAACAAAAATATCATGATAACGCCGTGCATGGTAAACACCTGATTGTAGGTTTGTGCTTCCATGATATCTTTTCCCGGATTGAGTAGTTCGAGGCGCATCAGCACGCCAAGCGTTACGCCAGCTAGGAAAAATGTTACTATGGAATACAGATAAAGCAGCGCAATCCGTTTGTGATCAACACTGAAAATCCAGGAAAAAATTCCCTTTTTAGCCTGGAGATAGTTTAAACTCATTGCTGTACTTGTCATAATATTAATGTACGTTTTTGGTTTTTTTCTTACGGTTTGATGCTATCAAAGAGCCAAGTAATATAAGCGCCATCAAAATGATAATGCTACCCGAAACCTTGGTAATATTGAAAACATATTTTTTTCCTTCGGCATCATAGCTAAAGCAGAAGTCAAGGATTTTATTTATTGTTGGCCCTGAGCGCTCCATTCCCGCCTCAACCACAGCCATTTTCACATCAAAAGGAAGGTAATCGGTGCCGTGCAAATAACGGGTGATTTTACCTTCGGGACTTATTACAACCAATGTTGCGGGATGGATGAACTCTTCGCCTTCCTGTTTTACTTTGTAGCCGATATTATCCAAAAAACGATCGATCATCAAACTGTCGCCGGTAAAAAAGTGCCATCCATTTTCCAAATCGCCCTTGCCAACCATCTTGGTATAAGTTTTCTTTTTCCGCTGTGCCAAAACAGGCGATTCACTATGCGAAAAACTGATTGTAAACACCTGATAATCTTTACCTAACTCCAGATCGGATTTCTTCATCACATCAGCCAAGCCATTAAGCAGCGGCGTGCAAATCCCTGGACATTCGAAATAAACCATCGCTATAATTGTGGGTTTATCGATGGCATTTTTGATGTTTATCTCGTTAAAATTTTCATCAGTAAAAACAATATCCTCCTGGATATATTGGTCAAGTTTTTCGTAAACTCCAAGCTCATCAGCAGCCTGAATTGTTGAAATAAACCCAAAAACGAGAAGTAAAAAACCGAAAGCGGCCTTGTAAGTATTCCGTAAAAAACTCATTATGTTTTAATTATGTTTTAATTTGCGCCCTGATTTAAAGG
>CAZOEV010000804.1:0-1516 GCA_964578915.1 uncultured Lentimicrobiaceae bacterium | reverse complement strand
CAAATCTTATGTAGTGAAAGCCGATGCAAAAAACGCCAAAGAAGCCCGCCTGAGCTACAGACAGCTCGAAAAATCGGATCAATATTTTCTGTTGGAAGTGATTTTGCACACCGGCCGTCATCATCAAATTAGAGCCCAACTGGCGGCTATCGGCTGTCCGATAAAAGGCGATTTAAAATACGGCTTCAACCGCTCAAATCCCGATGGATCTATCAGCTTGCACGCCTGGAAACTCACTTTTACGCATCCGGTAAGCAAAGAAGAAATTACGGTAACAGCGCCGCCACCAGCCGGACAACCTTGGCAGTTTTTTAACATGCTATAATGGTTTAGCTTTTTTTTAAGGCGCGGCAACATCCTTTGTACCAAAAGAAATAATATTATTTTTTATTGTTGTAAGATAAAAAAGAGATTCAAAGCGCAACATAGTGAAGCGAAGAATCTTCTTTTAAAGAAAAAGTTTACCGGACAACAATGATTATTTTTGTTACTTTACACAAAAGTTAGCGTGCATGTAAAGAAATGAAAACATCAATATTCATATTAATTATTTTTAGTTCATTGTTGTTAAAAGCAACGGAACAGACTTCTGATTTATTAATCTACAAATCAGACACAATTTACATTGATTATTTCCCATTAGAAGTACTTTCTGAAAAAGACTCAATAATTGCAAACCGACTTTATGACACAACTTGTATATCATCGGACTGCTGGAGACAGCATATTGGAATATGGAAAATTGAGAATGATAGTTTATTTTTAATAGGATTAGAAAACTGTTGTAATTATAATGAAATTCCGTTAAATAGAGTTTTTAGTAAAACCGAAATAAGAAACAGGAAAGTTTTTGCAAGTTGGTACTCCGAGGACATAAAAGCAGGGTTTGGGAAATGGTTAGCGTTTGATGAAGATAATTGGCAAAATATTTATGAAAAGAATATAGAGTTGGAAATTGTCAGAGGGAAAATTGAAAAGTGTGAAATCCAATACACAAAACCAAGAAATGAATGAAATAGCAAAAGAAATAAACCTCGACACGCCAACAAAGACTCAAACATAATGGAGGGTTTAGTAGTAAAAATGAAAAGTATAAATATAAAATAAACATCGGCGTAGGTTGAAAGTTTAGTGCTTTGGATACCCGCATTACACATAGCCTAAACCGTTACAAACCATCAGAACTCCTGACCTATCGTGAACAACAATGTCGCGCATTAGCTAAAAAATAGAATTCAAGAGTCCCCAATTAAAAAAATCAAAATCGTTAGCTAACGCCCTCGGTGAGCCTAGCGAACCGTTCCTTAAAATCTCAGCACCCTAAACCTAAACTTTCATCTCTACCAATTTAACCCCAACTCTAAACCGTATAAAAAATCCGTGTAATCCCTTTAATCCGTGGACAAAAAAACTTCGTCTGTCAAGTCCTGCGAACTTTTGCTAACTGCGATAATTATATTTTACGAAGGAAAACTGCTAACAAACTGAAAATCTACTAATGGGTCAGGATGTCTGA
>CAZOEV010000803.1:0-1520 GCA_964578915.1 uncultured Lentimicrobiaceae bacterium | reverse complement strand
TTGGATCATCTATTGGAGAAGCAAACTTCTTATGCGAGGATTTCAATGGAGATGGCACTGAAGAGCTTATTTTCAGTGGAGGAGGATATTACCAAGCTTACCTAACAGTTTTTGAATATGAGCACAACACCTATCATCCCACCTGGACAAGCCGCTACTTTTCTGATGAAAAGGTCAACGTATTACTAACAATTGATTCGGATGAAGATGGTGTTTACGAGATTTATGTGTTGTTTTCAAACGGAGACGTAGAAGTATATGATGGCGTCAGCATGGAAGTTATCGCCACATACGCTACGAATGCTGAAGATGCATTTGATGCCAAGATTGCTGACATTAACAATGATGGAAATCTTGAATATGTTGTTGTCTCCGATGCTTATGGCAACCAATATTTAAAAATTTACGATATCAGTAATTTCTCCTTGATATACGAGACAGCTGATAAAGGCGGATTTCAAGTTGAGATTGGTGATGTGGACGGAGACACAGAATTTGAGCTAATCCTTTCGGACGGACACATTCTAGATGGATCTTCGTTAAATGTGGAGTGGCAATACGTTAATGGATTTGGTAGGCTGATAGAATTAGGTGATACAAATGGCGATAATATTCCTGAGATTATCGGTAGTACCGGTTATGGTTCCATCGTCGCATTTGATGGAAGCCTGCATACGCCACTTTGGCAATTGGATATAGATTATTACGGAATCGATGATTTATTGGTTACTGACGTTGACGGTGATGGCAATGATGAAATGATCATTGGGGTAGATGATTGGAGTACTGCCATTGTGTGTTATGACGCTCAAACACAGTCAAAACTCTGGGAAAACAACGATGAAAATTCTGGCATTTCCAGCATAGGTGTTGGAGACCCGGATAATGATGGAATAAAAGAATTCTTCTGGGGATCTGGTGTAGGTTCTACTACCCCGGATTACCTTCATATAGCCGGGTTTGATTATTATCAGACTGAATGGAGAAGTTTAGCACTTGATGGTCATTTTTTAGTTTCAAAAGGAGATATTAATGCAAATGATTCACTCGAAATTCTAATAGGATCTTCGAGTTCTGACAATGGCTATGAAGATGGTGTGATCTTGACATACAAGGGGTTAACAAAAGAGCAGACTCATTACCTTGAAATGGATAATTGGTACGATCTAAATTGCATGAAAACTGGAAACATCAATGAATCTGATCAAAGCGAGATCGTTGTGGGTATTGGCGGTAACCTTGTGGTTTATGATGGCCTCACTTATCAACAACTTTGGTCAAGCGATGAAATTGGAACCATAAAGGATATAGAAATTGCTGATATTGATAACGATAATGATATAGAAATTATCACGGGTGATTACGATGGGTTCATCACCATATTCAATGGGAAGACATTTGAACAGGAATGGAAAAGCATTAATACCGGACAATCAGTTGGGGGGCTGGAAATTGAAAATTGTGATGATGATGAAGCACTTGAAATTATATTTTATAATCAAAATGGCATAATTCAAATA
>CAZOEV010000802.1:0-1531 GCA_964578915.1 uncultured Lentimicrobiaceae bacterium | reverse complement strand
GGCGCTATAGATTTTATAACTAAACCGTTTAACCCTGAAATCTTGTTGTGTAAAGTCAAAATTTTCCTTAGATTTGATCTTTATACGAGGGATCTTGAAGTCCTGGTTGATACCAGAACTAAAGAAGTCCAATATGGACTTGAAAACTGGCATCAGACATTTGACGCTATCTCGCATTTCGTTTGCATTATTGATGATGAAAATAGAATTATTACTGCAAACAAAGCAATGACTCATCAATTTGGAAAGAATATTATTGGAAAATATTGTAATGAAATTTTTCCTGAAGATAATTCTTATGGTACAGATTTTGAAGCAAAACATGCGGTATGCGATAAAATCTTTGAGAGTAATATTTCTGATAGAAATCTGGAAGTTTCTGTCTTTCCAATATCCTCAATGGATGAAGATAAGGGCAGGTTTGTTTATATTGTCCGTGATGTTACCGAGCGGAAACAGGCTCAGGATGAACAGAAAAGGCTTAATGCTTTCCTTGGGAAGCGCGTCAAGGAGCTTGAATGTTTGAGAAAGTTGTCGAAAATAATGGAAACAAAAGATATTTCATTGGAAAAAGTATTCAGCCAGGCTCTTGATATACTGCCGGCGGCATTTCAATATTCTGAAATTGTTTGCGCAAAAATTACGGTTGATGGAACTGAATACAAAACAGACAATTATAAAAAGACAGAATTTAATTTGTCCGCCGATATTGGAAAATTCGGTAGTTTGGAAATCTGTTATTTGGATGATGACAATAAAGATAACGATAAAACGTTTCTGCAGGAAGAACATGAATTATTGTTTATTATAACAGAGAGACTGGAGAATGCTATTAAACGGATTTATACTGCCAGAGATTTGGTGACCGCAAAAGAAAAAGCGGAATGCGCTAATCAGGCAAAGAGTGAATTCCTCGCGACTATGTCACATGAAATAAGAACCCCGCTGAATGGACTTATCGGTTTTTCAGGAATCATTGAAAACAAGTTGCGTAAAAGTGAAGACTATGAGTATCGCGACGAACTTCTTGAATATTTGGAGATAGTAACTACATGCGGCAGAAATGTTACAGAACTGATTAATGATATTCTGGAACTTTCAAGCATTGAAGCAAGAACTACCAATCTTGTTTTTGACGAGTTTTCTCCAGAAAAAATAATTATGGAAAGTGTTGAAATTGTGAATTTTAAAGCTAAAGAAAAAAATATAAATTTAACTTTTGAGCATCACAATCTGCCAGCCAAAGTAATTGGAGCGAAAAGACGACTCAAACAAATTGTCTTTAACCTTGTTGGCAACTCAATAAAATTTACTGATGAAGGTAATATATGGGTAAAAGCAGATTACAAAGATGGAAACCTGTTGCTTGAAGTAAAAGATATTGGTATTGGAATTCCAACAAGTATGAAAGAAAAAGTATTGGAGTCGTTCACACAACTTGACCAGTCATCAACCAGAAAACATGGCGGAGTGGGTTTGGGATTAGCAATTGTATCAAGAATCCTTGAAGAGCTTGGAGGGACATTGAATA
>CAZOEV010000801.1:0-1532 GCA_964578915.1 uncultured Lentimicrobiaceae bacterium | reverse complement strand
TTTGATATACCAAAACCTGGAGCAGGCTTTTAAAAACGGTAGCGATGCAGAAGCACGTGAAAATGTTGCGCTCGGCAGCCTCTATGGCGGCATGTGCCTCGGGCCCGTTAATACGGCAGCAGTTCATGCACTGGCCTATCCGCTGGGTGGCGAATACCATATTGCACATGGCGTATCCAACGCATTGTTGTTGCCGCACGTTTTAAAAGCAAATTTGAAAAGCGGGGTAACGAGGTATGCTAAAATTGCGGAAGCAATGGGTGTACGCACAAATCAAAGCAGTTTAAGAATCGCCAAAGAAGGCATTTTAAGAATTGCAGAATTATGCAAAAAAGTGGGGATTCCCGATAAACTTACGGAGTTCGGGGTAACAAGGGATGATGTCTCAAATTTGGCGAAATCTGCCTTAACCGTGCAACGTTTGTTGAAAAACAATCTTCGCGAACTTACGGAATCTGATATCCTTAAAATTTATTTAAAACTATTTTAAATGTCAAAAATTTTAGTCATAGCAGATGATTTAACAGGTGCTGCCGAAATTGGTGGAATTGCATATCAGGCAGGTTTAACCGTACGCATTATCTTAGATTTCCTGACAAGGGATAACTTTGTTGAAGACGTAATTGTTATCGACTCCAATACCCGGCATTTGTTGGCACAAGATGCTCAACTCAAGATAAAAGCAATATTGAATACCTTAAGTCTCTCTGAATATGACTTGGTTTTCAAAAAAATAGATTCTGTTCTTCGTGGAAATATCGAATCCGAAATGCAGGCCTTTTTTTCTGAAACATTTTTTAATGCTGCCCTGCTCATTCCTTCAAATCCAACAAAGCAGCGAACTATACAAAAGGGTAAATACTATATTGACAATGTGCCCATTAATGAAACCGATTTTCGGTTCGACCCGCAATATCCAAGGAAATGGAAAACATTGTCAAAGTTGGTTGCAAACAAAACGATTGAGGTTGTAACGGGAAATGAATTGCCTAAAAATTGGATCGGGAAATTTTTTATCCCTAATGTTTCTTCTTTAAAAGAAGTGGAAAAATGGTCGGCACAAACCTTTAACGAAAAAGTTTTATTTGCAGGTGGGGCTGATTTCTTTAGGTCAATACTTTCAGCGAAACTAAGCTGTGAATTTACCAACTGCAATGCTTCAAATGTCAGGCTTTCCGTTCAAAAAAATTTTATAATGGGAAGTAATTCGGAGAGCAGCCTACAAACTTTGGCATTGCTTTCAGCAAAAAAATACAGTATTTTTCATCTTTCGCAAAATGCTCTTCAAAGTGAAAATCAATTATTAAAATGGACAAATAGTGTGCTTGCTGAATTAAAAAGAGGAAACAATATTGTAATAACAACACCAACAGAATCGATAAGAAAGGATTCAAGGAGGATAAAAATAACCAAAATATTGGTTGAAGCGGCCTGCCAAATCATTTCAAATTCCGCTACTTCCGATTTGTTTTTTGTTGAAGGAGGAGAAACAGCCTCCACACTTTTCAGGAAATTGGATTGGCGGGAATTGG
>CAZOEV010000800.1:0-1534 GCA_964578915.1 uncultured Lentimicrobiaceae bacterium | reverse complement strand
AAAGTAGCCATTGCATACGACTTTGATGGCACACTTGCCCCCGGAAATATGCAGGAACATACATTTATTCCCTCTCTTGGAATTAATGCTAAAACCTTTTGGGCAGAAGCCAAGCAGCGAGCAAGGGACAATGACATGGATGAGATATTATCGTACATGCAACTCATGATTCAAAAAGCTGAAAGTAAAGAACTTCCAATTAGAAAAGTTGATTTTGAAAACTACGGAAAGCAAATTGTCTTTTTTGAAGGTGTAGAGACTTATTTCGATAGAATTAATAATTATGCAAAAACGAAAGGGATAAAAATCGAGCATTATATTATTTCATCAGGTTTGAGGGAATTTGTTCAGGGAACGCCTGTCGCAAAACATTTCAAGAACATTTACGCATCAGGGTTCAAATACAATGCAAGCGGCGTAGCAACCTGGCCGGCACTTGCGATTAATTACACGAATAAAACCCAATATCTTTTTCGGATAAATAAAGGAATTAATAATTCTTACGACAATACTGAAATTAACAAGTTTACGCCAGATGCTGACCGCCCAATACCGTTTAATCAAATGATTTACATTGGCGATGGAGAAACAGATGTTCCGGCAATGAAGATGATAAAATATCAGGGAGGGAAAGCGATTGCGGTTTATAATCCAAAAATCAGAGCGAAAAAAAACAGGAAATCTCCAAAGCAAATTTGTGAAGATTTGATTAGTCAGAACAGGGCAGATTACATCGCAGCTGCAAACTACCAAGAGGGAAGCGAGCTTGATAAAATACTAAAGCTGATTATTGATAAAATTTCGGCTGAAATCGAATTGGGAAAATATAAGAAATAAAAATAGCTTATGCAAGAAACAATAAAACATCTGGATGACTTGGTAGAAATCATGAATTTGGCCGCTACTGAAGTGCATCAAAAAAAAGGAAGTGAATTTGGCACTGTGAAAATCGTACTGCTGGATTTGATGAAGCGCATTCAATCCAATCTTTATGGGATAAAATTGCTTATGAATGAATTATCAAATGATCGCTATTTAATTTTACCTATTTCACTGCTTACACGTACATGTTTGTCAGATGCATTAACAGGTTTTTATTTATTGACTTTTTCGCACCATAAAGAATCGTTTGAGAATGAGTTGAATGTAATGGGGCTTGATTTTATAGGTTATAGCGAGAAATTGGCAAATCTGGAACCTTATTTTTCAGGTCAAGATCTTTCTGATGATGAATTCCGAAACATCATCAATGCAAAACTAGAAAGCATCGCGTCCAGTTACCCAAAATTAGTTGTTAGAGTTGAAAATTTTAAGTTAATAAAAAGGAAACCTAAAGAGATTCGTGAGTCAAGCAGAAAGGAGCTCTTTTTAGATGAAGGGTCAATGAGCAAGCCATTAACAGATAATGGGAAGTTTGAGTACTTATTCAGCAACTCTTATGTTGGCCTAAAGAATCTTTCCTATATGTACCCTTTGTTCAGGTTTTATTCACAGTTTCATCATTATACGAGTGAAACAAGAAAGCTAGCTGATT
>CAZOEV010000799.1:0-1544 GCA_964578915.1 uncultured Lentimicrobiaceae bacterium | reverse complement strand
ACCCCTTTTCTTCTATAATAAAATATTGAAATAGAAGACAATGAGTGGTAGCTCTTACTGATAATCTGATATCTACGAGGGAATAATATGAATGCTTTTACCATGAATACTTTTACTACGATACTTGTCTTACTTTTTTCTATCTCTAACATTTTTGCATACGACACTAATGACTTAAGAAAAGCAGGAAGTCCTCAAGAGATGAATTTGAGTCACCTTGATCTCTCCGAAGCGGAGCTTCATAAGGATTATTTCAACTTTGCAAATAAAAATCTCTCATATACAAATCTACAGAGAAGTAAATTGGAGTGGATCAATTTTAATAATGCAAACTTGAAAGGTACAAGATTTCAATATGCTAATTTGAAATTTGCAGATCTTAGAAAAACAGCCATTATTAATACAAATTTTCAAATGGCGAATTTACGTCTTACGAAAATGACTAATTCGAATATGAAACGACCCAAATTTCAGGGAGCCAATCTTGACACTACACTTTTGGAAGATACTACCTTGTATTCACCTAACTTCAGAAAGGCAAATCTGAAAAAAACACGGTTTATGAGAGCAAAGATTAAAAATGGTGATTTTAGTGAGACAGTTTTGATTGCCGCAGATTTCACAGATGCTCGCATTGAGAAAACTTCTTTCAAAAAATCGACGTTAAAGTATGTTGTTTTTAAAAATAGCTATTTTCACGGAAATAATTTTGAAGGAGCAAAGCTCATTCATACGAAATTTGTTGGAGCATCTCTTTTTGCAGCACAATTTGGCACTCGAAAAAGAAATGCTAATTTCACAAAGGCCGTCTTTGATAAACCAACCTTCCAAGGCTCTGATTTAGGAAACGCTGTTTTTGGCCATCTAAAATTAGACGGTATAAATTTTAGAAATACAAAGTGCCATAATACTGTCTTTGAAAGATCTCGGCTTGTAGGTGCTAATTTCACAAATGCTAAACTGAGTGATGTTAATTTCATGTTTGCGAATCTTTCCAGCGCAAATTTTACAAAAGCTTATATTGATGCTGATACGATTTTTTTAGGTGCAAAAATGGAAAAAACAATCATGACCAGTGTCGTGATGAATGGAGTCTGTCTAGGTGGGCGGAATTGCAACCACATTATCTTTCGAAAAGCAAAGCTTTATGATGTTTACCTCGCAAGAACAAAACTTCGAAATGCTGATTTTGCAAACGCTTATATTAGCGGTGGAACTATGTTTGAGGCTGATTTGCGAGGTGCAAACTTTAGTTATGCAACCCTGAAAAATATCTTTTTACATGGTGCGAAGTTATCAAATGCAAGGTTTGTAGGAACAAAGTTTATTGATTGCACATTTGATAAGAAATGGAAAAAATTTATCACAAAACAAAACAGTGATATTTCCGGTATTGTATGGAACCAAGATTAATTAATCTGTTAACTTTTCAGGGTTGTGTTGCAAAGTAAGCGTACGACCAACCCATCTTTCAATGCAATCTTCTTTGGATTATATCTTCCAACCATGAACCATTTCATAGTTGGGGGTGAAACGATGACACG
>CAZOEV010000798.1:0-1548 GCA_964578915.1 uncultured Lentimicrobiaceae bacterium | reverse complement strand
TGCCATCACGGCCGCGGCCGGAATAGCTTAACATCGTTTCGTTGGTCACGGCATCTCCTTCCATAAACCACATCGGAATGAAAGCGCCCAGCAATACTGCCGAAGCCTGTTCACCCAGCACAATATTCATCGCATGGCCAAAGCCCTGATTTAGCTTGCTGATTTGCGCTACGTGCCGCAACTCATGCACGGCCAGTTGTTTAAACCATTCCTGCGCATAACCATCTTGGGCTGGTGTGGTATAAAAATCTAAGCGGCGCGGCGCCCAAGCCACTGATGCGTTTGAAATAACGGACTGATTGTGCAAAATCAAATCAGATTTGAGTGCCGGACTGGCAATATCCAGCCGACTGGCTTGGTAGGTTTGATCGAGCAAGCGGGCCAGCTTTTGCGCCTGCAAAGCCGATTGCTCGGGGTAAATAATCCTGAAATAGTTTGTATTAATCTGTTTCCAGCGCAGGCTAGCCGGATCTTCTCCGCTGAGGTAATATTGAGCCGAAAGCCAAAACGGGAGCAAGAAGAACAGAAATAGGAGTGGATGTTTACGGCTCATAATGGGCGAGTATCTGTTAGTTTATGCTTTGACGTGGGTTTTGAAAGACTTTTCTTTCAACACACAGCGATTTATACTTGAAGCTAAAGTTTTCATTTTCATAAGCTTATAAGCCATAAAGCATTTGTAGTGTTGACAAAAGTACTTATTATCTTGTCAACTGATAATCAGTTATTAAAAGTCCGGGTGAAAGATTCAATCTTGCTGTCAATTTGCGAATCATATCAACGGTCAGTTTTCGTTTACGGTTCAGGATTTCCGAGACCCTGCTTTTCCCACCAATTTCATTAATTAAATCAATCTGTTTCAGTTGCATTTCTTCCATTCTGATTTTGATGGCTTCAATTGGATCAGGTGCTTCAATCGGAAAATGTTTCTTTTCGTAGTCGTCAATCATTAATCCAAGAACATCAGCCTCATCACTTTCTGGAGTTCCTATTGCAGAATCAAAAATCACCTCAAGTCTTTTTAATGCTTGCTGATAATCAATAGCTGTCTTTATAAGTTTAATGTTCATGTCTGTAAATTTAGATTGTGTCGGCATTGATTTTATCATAGTCTGAATGTGTTCCAATAAAGCGAATAAAAATCCACTGTTTCTCGAAATTGAATTTTGCCACTAGTCGGTATGAATTTCCTTTTATATTAAAAACGATTCTGCTATCCTTTAGAATACTGGCACTTGCATAAGTTTGTTTGACGTCATTTGGCGTTTTCCAATTAGAATTCATTGTCGTATCGAACCATGTTTTCAAATATTGTTCTGAATCTGGATGCGCAAACCAGAAATCTCTCAATGTGCTCTTTGCAAATATTCTCTCCATTGTACACTATTCTATTGCAAAGATAAAACAAATTCGCAAATTGGGAACTTTATTTTTGTATTCTATTATTTTAGTATGGTCAGACATCCTGACCCATTAATAGATTTTCAGTTTGTCAGCAGTTTTCCTTCGTAAAATATAATTATCGCAGTTAGCAAAAGTTCGCAGGAC
>CAZOEV010000797.1:0-1549 GCA_964578915.1 uncultured Lentimicrobiaceae bacterium | reverse complement strand
AAAAAAAACAGCGGAAAACTAAGCAAGGTTGGGTATAATGCAACGCATTGATATTCACTTTTTCATAGATTATTTGCGGAATTTCCGCTTCTGTTATGAATGGAAGTAGCATTGCATCATACTAACAGCCTTTTGGGCTGCCTTGCAGTTTTCCTGCTGTTTTTTTTGCCCTGCTGAGCACACGCCCGCCGCTCGCACAAGGCCAGCGCTCCCGACCCGGTGGCAGAGAGGGCTTTGTGATTTATTTACTGATTATTGGATTGGAATGTGATTATTGTGAAAATGTTTAAAAAGGCTTGTTGCTATGCCAGGGAACTATGAAGCGTTGCTGGAATAGTTGCGTCCATAAGGGATTGCTGATGCTGGAGGATATGCGCTTTGCTATTAGTAGAGGCACAAGCCATAAGCTAGCTGAAAATATTGCAACAAATTTCCTGATATCGGTAGGACAATTCAATTAATTTTTTAAGTTTGTAAGGTAAATATCCAAATAGCCAATTCCTTTGTATTAAAAACCACAAAGCATGAACATATCCAATAGCTATTGTGAGGTATATACTCTAAAGGTGAATATAAAGTTAGTTTAGGCGTCATATCAAAAAGCCATATTAATGAAAGATAAAGAATACGTACAAGGTTCTCTCTTTGAAGATGATTATTTAATAAGGACGTTAGGAAACCTTGGCACTCAGCCAGAAATCGCCTTGACCGAATTAGTTGCAAATGCTTGGGACGCGGGTGCTACGCAAGTTGACATTTACATTCCCAATGAAAAAGGACAAAAACTAACAATTCAAGATAATGGTTCAGGCTTAACGAAGGACGAGTTTTATAATCGTTGGATGAAACTTAGCTATAACAGATTGAGGCATCAAGGAAAAATGGTCGAATTTCCAAAAGGTGTTGATTTAAAAAGATATGCTTATGGTCGTAATGGTGTTGGTCGACATGGATTACTTTGTTTTAATAATGAATATCAAGTAATAACGAATAAAAATGGCACCGAATCAACATTTACTTTAACTACCAAAAACGAGAAACAGCCATTTATTATTAAGCATCAATCATTTAAAAAATCAGCTCATGGGGGTACTCGACTTGAAGTAATTGTTGAGAAAAATCTACCAAATTCGAATATTATTTTAGATGTCATTTCCGCAAGGTTTTTACACGACCCAAAATTCATAGTTTCAATTAATAAACAAACTATTCAACTTGAAGAACATAAAGGTTTGATCGAATCAAAGCTCGTTGAAATAGAAAACATGAAATTTCAAGTGAATTTGATTGATTCCAAAAAGTCAAGAAAATCAACACTTTATCAAGGAATAGCAATATGGCAAGGGGGTAGACTTGTAGGCGAACCATCATGGATTTTAGGGAATATTATGGTTCTCGATGGTCGTTCGAAGGAAGCAAAACGATACACAGTTGTTGTAGAATCAACTGACCTTGCAGACTTTATCAGAGAAGATTGGACAGGTTTTAAAAAGGATGAAAAACTCGATAAGATTTATGAAGCTATCAATGAAGAAGTTCTAAGTATGTT
>CAZOEV010000796.1:0-1551 GCA_964578915.1 uncultured Lentimicrobiaceae bacterium | reverse complement strand
ATAAATAGGATAGTCAGTCAAATCAGCATCTATCTATTCTAATAACTCATAAATCTCGCGTTCAATGATTATTGCTTCTGTAAAATCTACCGTATTTCCATTAAAGCAAATTGGTTCGTTATGATAAATCCGATTTCGGAATTCTCTAATATTATTAAGCTTTTGGTTAAGGAGATTTCTATTTATGTGGGCCGGTTTATGCGGGAAGCAATGGATTACAACACCTCCAATCAGTCTATAATGATGCGCTTCAAATAAGCTTGTCCAGTATCCTAAAGACTGTTCTGCAATAACTTTACCAGGGGTCACTGTTCCACCTTTTCTTCTTATTGTTTGTTCTGCTTTGTTTACAGAGTTTTTTAGAAAAAACCTAGACGAGCTAAGAGAAGGGTCACTCATAAATCCGGTTTTTTCGGTAAGTATCCAGCTTGGATTTGCAAAGTGAGATGAAACGTGATAGTTGACAATATTTCTGAAAAAGATTTCAAATAAATTTAATATAGGATAAAAAGATTGGGCAACTCTTAAATTGATTCTGTATAGTTTTTGAGCTTTTGATTTTGAGTTAGCTGTTGCAATCAAAAATCGATTTAACCGAGGCTGTGATAGGTAGTATTCTAATTTTCTAAATTCCATATAATTCTTTCAATTTGTTTATTACGACAATTTGTGTTATATTTGTGCTGTAATGCTTAATCAAGCCTCTTTCTTTTTAAGAAACGTAATTAAGTGATCGATACACAAGACCTCCCGAGCTTTTTGGGAGGTTTTTTTTGTTTTACACTTGCGTGAAATGATCATCTACCAACCACATCCTTCTCATTCCCTTATCATCAACACTCCGCATTTTTTATTAAATTATTGTCATACAGCATTATCTAAAATTTCCTTTAATAAACCTTCGCAGATTAATCACTAAATATTTATCAAAGCTATTCGGCTAATTGCAATATTTTTTCAGGGATTAAAGATAAAAATAATTTACTTAAACGAGTGTTTTTCTGTCAAAAGTGTCCAACCCTAAACCAAAATTTCAGACACAAAAAAGGCGGAAGCCTATACTTCCGCCTTGCCAAAAACCCAAAAACACTACTAATAATTAATTTAGTAGTGCTTTTGGTATGTGAATTTATTTGCGATTAAGCATCCTGATAGCAATCATTTCCGCGGCTTTGATAAGCGGATAAGCTGCTGGTGATGCAGTGAGGCAGGGATGTGTGCCAATTTGCATGCTCAGCATATCATTTACTGTCATCCGGTTTTGAATAGCTAGGCCAATCACATTGGTCAGTTCGCCGGCTTCAAGGCCGCCAATTACTTCGCCACCAATGATTACGCCTGAATGTTTGGCGGAAATCAGCTTCACGATTTGTTTATGTGTGCCGGGCAGGTTTCCCGGATGACGGTCAACGCCTTCAAACAGGGCAGCCATGCACTCGATGCCTTCTTCATTGGCACGTTGTTCTGTAACGCCAGCAGTACCAAATCCGGTATCGCCAATGGCAGTGCTGTATATAGCAATTGTGCCAGTGAAAGTCTTGACCACGTGTA
>CAZOEV010000795.1:0-1558 GCA_964578915.1 uncultured Lentimicrobiaceae bacterium | reverse complement strand
AACGATTTCAACCCCTATTTTTTATTGTATTAGCGGCGGTAGTTATTGCATCAATGGCATTTATGCCAAAAAAATCGATTCAACTGAAATATAATTTCAATCAGGGAGAAACCTATACGCTTGAAATAAATACCACCCAAAATATAGCCATGAATATGGCTGGACAGAGCATGGTTTTAAAGCAAAATATTACGCTTAATCAAACAGCAGAGATTCTAAATATTTCTGAAGAAGGCAATATAGAATTTGAAATTGCTTATGACAGAATTCGTTTCGATCAAAATGCTATGGGCATGGAAATAACTTGGGATTCTGAAAATCCGGAAGCCTCAAAAGATAATATGATGGCTCAACAAATTGCTGCCCAGTTTGAGAAAGCCCTCGACAAAAAAATCAATTCCACTATTGACCAATACGGAAACCCAGTAAAAAACAATAGTGCTGAAATCATGGGAAACACGAGTGTTTCAGGTTTTGAAATGGGCATGTTAGTTGTATTTCCTGATCATGAAATTTCAGTTGGCGAAAGCTGGGATGTTACAACGCAGCCCGATCCTAATAGCGATTTTACGGTAATTTCTACCTACACACTCACGAAAATCAAGGGCAGAACCGCTTCCATCAGTTATGAGGGCACTATAACCGGTACAGAAATGAATGGCAATGAAGCAAAATTGAGTGGAACAATCACCGGAAAAGCTGATGTTAGCACCAAAACCGGCTGGCTCCAAAGTGCTACCACCATGCAAAACCTGGAAATGGAAATGCAGCAACAAGGTCAAACCGTGCCGATGTCATTGTCAAGTGTTATTGAACTTAAATCGGAATAATTGTAGTTCAGCGTGCTAGTCAGGGTGCGACTATCTTGCGATAACGAACAGTCGCGCCCTGACTTTTTAGCTCCCAGTCAGGGTGTGACTTTTTTATCATCGCCTTATTAGTCGCGCCCTGACTTGCAACATATTGACCTCTGACTTTGCAAAAAAGCTAAGTCTGTAAACAAATCAGCTGAAACATAAAAAAATAGTCCGCCTGGTTTTCAAGAAACCAGTAAGAACGTGAATCGGGGTGACAGTCAGGGTGCGACTATCTTGCGAGAACGAACAGTCGCGCCATGACTTTTTACCTACTAGTGAAAATTTATAGATTCTGCCATTTGATAAAGAATGTTCAGAAAGTTGCCACTGATTTAATGCATAATATGTTCACAGCTACAATAAACGTTAATTAGAATGCAAAAACTGCACTACAAACATTGATAATTGTACCATAATTTGTATTTTTGGGACAAATAAAAAGAATATGGGACAAAAAGCACCACATTTCAAACCTGCCCGTCCAGCAGGTGGGCTCGAAAAACTTCCACCTTTAAGAGAAAAAGTGGAAACCATGGAGATTCTTAGACAAACAAACAAGGCCACGGCAGCATTAGCTGAGTTAAAAGGGATTGCAAAGACAATTCCTAATCAAACAATGCTGATTAATGCCATAGTTTTACAAGAAGCAAAAGATAGTTCTGAAATTGAAAACATTATTACAACTAAAGATGAGCTTTACA
>CAZOEV010000794.1:0-1560 GCA_964578915.1 uncultured Lentimicrobiaceae bacterium | reverse complement strand
TGGGTAAGTTTACTTATTTTTAGGCAGGACGGACAAACACCACAGCTGTCAAATTCAGTGCGTTGACTGCAATTAACATATTGAGCATAAGCAAGTGCTACGGCCAGACTGCCAGAGCCGGCTTTGCCCAAAAATAGCTGTGCATGGCTCACGCGATTGTTACGAACCGATTGAATGAGTCGTTGTTTGAGTGCCTGCTGACCAATAACTTGTGAAAACTGCATTGGCAAATGCTTTTAGGGGTCAAATTTACACGAAAAAATCTAATCGGAGCGGTTTTGATTTGGGCTTTGTAAGCTTGTATTTGGCTAACTAACCAATATAGCTTTATAAACAGCAATTTTGCCGTTTTAAAAATTTAATCTATCACTGTTCAAGCGAGAAACTATTACGGCATAGCTTCCGACTCTGACGATTTGGCTTTGAGGGTTAACAGCTTCATCAGAAACTTATTGGCATCAATGGACTGGGCTTCCCACACCACTTTTACAAGATATTGTTGTGAATAAAAACTGAGGTAATCCTCATTTTTGAAAATAGACAAATTGCGGTAAGGCACTATCCAGCCATAAGTTTCGAGGCGCGAACGAAATGCTAAAATAATTCCCGAAGGCCGAAGTTCCACATGGCATAGCCAGCGCCGATTATCAACAGCCAGTAAGGCTTCGATGGGCGCACTGGCTCGCACAAGTTTAAACTTAGGCGAACCTATTCCTTTCATTCTGAAGCGCTCACGCCATGAAAAAGCCGGCCCTATCAAGTTATCTATCTTTTTTTTGAGGGTTTTATTGTTGTAACTTATATTTTCGAGTAGCATGGAGTATTTGTCAAATTTTAGTGTGTCACCAGCCTCACAATACATAAGGCCGGCATCATTAGTAGGAACA
This sequence comes from uncultured Lentimicrobiaceae bacterium, assembly GCA_964578915.1. GTDB lineage: Bacteria > Bacteroidota > Bacteroidia > Bacteroidales > F082 > UBA5536. The sequence goes on along the minus strand of CAZOEV010000794.1, from coordinate 673 downwards.
GATAATTGCTTGCATTGTTGAAAGCGACTTAAAATTTCCGCATAATGATAGGCATAATCCAATGCAACGCCAGGAGATATATGTACCTTATTGTTTTTGTCGAAAAACGTAAACAATTACTGTAAATTTAGCCTGACATCCGATGAGAATATGGAGTTATTTGAATAAAACCTAAAGAAAAACGCATAAAAAAAGCCGGAATTACCCGGCTTTTAAATCTTTTAAGGAAAGCAATTAATTTTACTTTTCGCTTGTTAGCTTGGCGCCAAAAAACTCCCTATTCATGCGGGCGATATGCGACACAGAAATCTCTTTCGGGCATTCGGCCTCACAGGCATAAGTGTTTGTGCAATTACCAAAACCCAGCTCATCCATTTTTGACACCATATTTTGCACCCTTTCGCGGGCTTCAATTTTGCCTTGTGGCAACACAGCAAGCTGCGAAACTTTTGCTGAGACAAAAAGCATTGCGCTGGCATTTTTGCAAGCTGCAACACATGCGCCACAGCCAATACAAGATGCTGCATCCATAGCAGTGTCGGCATCGCGCTTTGGAATGGGAATGGCGTTAGCATCAGGATTACCGCCGGTATTCACCGAAACATATCCACCAGCCCTGATGATTTCATCAAAAGCAGTGCGATCGACCATCAAGTCCTTGATAATGGGAAAC
>CAZOEV010000793.1:0-1561 GCA_964578915.1 uncultured Lentimicrobiaceae bacterium | reverse complement strand
GGCAAATTCCATTGGTAGCTTATTCAGCACTTCTTTGGCGTAACCGTTAACAATAAGTCCAATGGCTTTTTCTGTATCGATTCCGCGCTGATTACAATAGAAAAGCTGGTCCTCGGAAATTTTGGAAGTAGTCGCTTCATGCTCCACTATACTAGAATGGTTGCGGGTGTCGATAAAAGGAAAGGTGTGCGCACCACAACGGTCGCCCAACAAAAGTGAGTCGCATTGCGAAAAATTGCGCGAGTTTGTTGCGCTTGGCATAATTTTGACCAGACCACGGTAACTGTTATTGCTCTTTCCGGCCGAAATACCTTTGGAAATAATTGTGCTGCGCGTGTTTTTTCCAATATGTATCATCTTGGTACCGGTGTCGGCCTGTTGATAATTATTGGTGACAGCCACAGAATAAAACTCGCCGATAGCATTATCGCCCAACAACACACAACTTGGATATTTCCAGGTGATGGCGGAACCTGTTTCCACCTGCGTCCAGGATATTTTTGAGCGATTGCCTTTACACAATCCGCGTTTTGTAACGAAGTTATAAACACCGCCTTTTCCTTCTTTACTGCCTGGATACCAATTTTGTACAGTAGAATATTTCACCTCGGCATCATCCATAGCAATAATTTCCACAATGGCTGCATGCAACTGATTTTCATCACGCTGAGGTGCTGTACAACCTTCCATATAGCTCACATAGCCTCCTTCTTCGGCTACAATAAGTGTCCGCTCAAACTGGCCAGTATTTGCTGCATTTATTCGGAAATACGTGGAAAGCTCAAGTGGAGAGCGCACTCCTTTGGGAATAAAACAAAAAGAACCATCGCTAAAAACTGCTGAATTAAGCGCCGCGTAATAATTATCGGTATAAGGCACCACCGATCCCATATATTTCTTTACAAGTTCGGGGTGGTTTTTCACGGCTTCGCTAAAGGAGCAAAAAATAATGCCGTGCTTGGCCAGCGTACTTTGAAAAGTCGTTTTCACTGAAACGCTATCGATTACCGCATCCACAGCAACACCAGACAGACGTTTTTGCTCATCAAGCGAAATACCAAGCTTATTAAAGGTATCCAAAAGCTCAGGATCTACTTCGTCAAGGCTTTCAAGCTGCGGCTTCTTTTTGGGAGCCGCGTAGTAATGGATGTCTTGAAAATCTATCTTCGGATAATTGATATGTGCCCACTCTGGTTCGTCCAAGGTGAGCCAGTGCCGAAAGGCTTTTAAACGAAATTCAAGCATCCATTCGGGCTCTTCTTTTTTAGCTGAAATAAAGCGAACGGTATCTTCCGTCAGACCTTTGGGAGCAACTTCAGTTTCTATATCTGTAAAAAAACCAAATTTATATTCGCTGCTGGTTACTTCCTCAAGGATATTATTGTTTGTGTTATCACTCATTGTTATAGCTTATTTAGATTGTATTTAAATAAGGCTGCAAAGGTAATAATTCTTTACCGAAAAGCATGGGATTAACAGCCTTTCTTTATAACCGCTGAAGACTATTTTTGTTTTGAAAATTCAAAATTTTACCGACAAAAAGAATCTTGTATTATCAAAG
>CAZOEV010000792.1:0-1567 GCA_964578915.1 uncultured Lentimicrobiaceae bacterium | reverse complement strand
TAAACGGATGCTGGGCAAATTGGTAACCATAAAATATGTGAAAACTGTTCGTAGCGAGCTGATGCACTTTGGCACTTTTATGGATTTTAAAGGCGAGCTATTTGATACTGTGCATTTTCCGCCAACACTCAAACAGTATCCTTTTCAGGGTGCGGGCATGTATTTGTTGCTGGGCAAAATTGTACAGGAATTTGGCTATCCTATGCTCGAAGTTCAAAAAATGGCACGCATGCCCGTAAAAAAAGATCCGCGGGAAAAGTGAGTGCTTGTAAGTCAGGGCGCGACTAATAAGGCCATGCTGAAAAAGTCGCACCCTGACTGACACATGTATAATCAGGTAGAGTCAGGTCACGACTGTTTGTTGTCGCAGGATAGTCGCGGCCTGACTGACAGCCCACAGCTTCCCATCACAGTATCTCCTTATGGAAAATCCACTAACAGATGTAATAAAACACTATTCGATAAGGGAGTGCTGTTAATAGTTTAACAGATTGATTTAAAGCAATTTAAATGTTAAATAATAAAATATTTATTAACATAATAATCTGCAACAAATTGATTATCAAGGCTATATTTTACATCTACTGTAAGCAGGCCTCACATAAGTTTACAAAACGATTCATCAATTAATCTTTTGTTATCTTTGTGCCACTTATTAGGAATAATTAATCGCGAAAAGTTTTTTTATTTTTGACTTAACTATCTCGATATCAATTTTTTAAAAGTATTTGAGTATTCATTAACACTTTAAGCATTGGAAAATAAAATAACTGAAATTAACGGTTTCCAGCTATATCATAGCTTTATGGCCGGCGCTCAGCGTATTTTTGAAAACCAGAAACTACTCAACAAAATCAATGTTTTTCCGGTAGCTGATGCAGACACAGGCACAAACCTTGCCTCCACGATGCGTAGCATTGTGAACACAGCTGAACCCCAACAAAATTTAAAATATACCGCAGTGGCGCTTGCCGATGCGGCTTTGACGGGTGCCAGAGGTAATTCGGGAATCATTTTTGCGCAGTTTCTTTATGGTTTTAGTAATGAAATCAAAGAAGAAGAAACCCTTACCGTAAGTGCGTTTGCGGAATACATGAAAAACGCTGTACGCTATGCCTACGAGGCTATTGCCAATCCAGTAGAAGGCACAATGATTTCTGTGATTAAAGACTGGGCTGAGTATATTTATCTGCTAAAAGATAAATTTGACGACTTTATCCGGCTGCTGCTCGATGGCTTAAACAAAGCCATGGAATCATTAAAAATGACAACAGCAAATCTGGCTGTTTTGGCCAAAAGCAACGTAGTTGACGCCGGCGCAAAAGGTTTTGTAGTATTTCTGGAAGGCATGTTTGATTATTTCAAAAATGGCCAAGTTGCTATAAACTTTGAAAATCAAAAAATTGAAATAGCTGAAGCGATTGACTCTATCGACCACGAAGACATCACCTTTAGGTATTGCACCGAAGCAATGATTAATGGTGAAAATTTGAAGCGCGAAACTTTCAACGAAATTATGAAGCCCTTTGGCGATTCGATGGTAATCGCTGGTTCAGACAAAAAAGTT
>CAZOEV010000791.1:0-1576 GCA_964578915.1 uncultured Lentimicrobiaceae bacterium | reverse complement strand
CGGCTGTTTCAATTCCTTCAAATATAGCAGAAGGAGCTGGGAGGAACAGCAAGAAGCAATATATACAATTCTTAAATATTGCGCTCGGCTCTATCGCAGAAATTGAGACACAATTAATAATAGCAAAAAGATTAAATTTTTATACCAATGACGAACAACTGGAAAAATTATCAGTCATTAGATCAAAGACAATTAACCTCATGAAATACCTTAAAAGTTTGGAGAAATAAGTTGAAAAGATAACGAGTTTAAGAACTAAAGACAACCCGTAAACTCATAAACCCGTAAACTCGTGAACTCTTAAACTCGTGAACTCTTAAACCCGCGAACTCTTAAACCCGTGAACTCTTGAACCCATTATCCCGTAAACAAAAAAAATCATGGAAATAATTACCACCAAAATCCCCGACTTACTTATCGTGAAACCTGCCGTATTTGAAGACAATCGCGGTTACTTTTTTGAGTCTTATAATAAGGAGAAGTTTCTGGGTCAGGGTATCGATCAAAATTTTGTGCAGGACAATGAGTCCAAATCAATGAAAGGTGTTTTGCGTGGCTTGCATTTTCAGGCACCTCCTTTTGCACAGGGCAAACTGGTTCGCGTGATGAAGGGTGCTGTGCTGGATGTGGCGGTGGACATTCGTAAAAACTCACCAACTTATGGCCAGTGGGCTTCCATTGAGCTTACGGAATCAAATAAAATGATGTATTGGGTGCCGCCAGGATTTGCGCATGGATTTGTAACTTTAGAGGACAACACCGTTTTCTTTTACAAATGCACCAATATGTATAATAAAGCCGCTGAAGGCAGCATCCGCTGGAACGATCCCGATCTGAATATTAATTGGAATGTAGAAAGCCCAATCCTTTCCGAAAAAGATCAAATCTCACCACTTTTCAAAGATTTTATTAGTCCGTTTTAATTTTCTAACGCTTTGAACATAGCGCTTATCAATTACGTTTGATAGGTTTAAAAAGTCTGCTCATGCTACGCAATCTTTTTCTGGCCTTGTTATTTGTGCTTTTGGCAGGCACCACCGGATGGTTATTCTATTTCAACGCTGCTCCACAAAGCAAACAATACGAAGCCGGATTAGAAAGCGAACAAAACTACCGCATCGTAAGCTTCGATATTCCCAAGCAGGTATTTTTTGCTGGCGAACGTGTTCCTATTGAGCTATTTCTCACGCGGGAAAGCCTTGAAAGAGAACTCATTGTGAACACCTATTGGCATAGCTCTACTTTGTTAAATATAAAACGTGCCAATCGCTGGTTTCCGGTTATTGAACCTATTTTGGCGCAGTATGGCGTTCCCGACGATTTTAAATACCTGAGCATGATTGAGAGCAATCTCACCAATGCCCAATCACCAGCTGGTGCTGTAGGTTTTTGGCAATTTTTGAGAGGCACAGCCAAAGACTACGACCTTGAAATAAGCCGAGATGTAGATATGCGCTATCATGTAGAGCTATCAACGGCAGCGGCTTGTCGGTATCTGCTCAAGTCTTATGAGAATTTTGGGAGCTGGTCGCTGGTGGCAGCATCATTCAATGCAGGAAAGCGTCGAATCAACGAT
>CAZOEV010000790.1:0-1577 GCA_964578915.1 uncultured Lentimicrobiaceae bacterium | reverse complement strand
GTAAGCTGTTGAAAAAGTTCAAAAATACAAATTTATTTCGATGGACTACAAAAGTGTGCAAATTCCAGAGGGTGCAAGTCCCTTATACGCGGGATTAATGCCCGAAGTATTAGCAAGCGGCAAGCTGGTTGCTGGCGACGGCAGCAGTGAAGGAAGCCAGACTGCAAAATCCGGTACTGACGAACAGGAACGGTATATGAGGCATAGTTGTTTAGGGTAAGTAAGCACATCATTGCAAAGCCCTAAAGGAATTAGTGAACAACTATGTAGATGCCGCAGCGATCGGAGGAAGGAATATGCTCTTACCAGGGGAGGTCTCCCAGCTCACGGGTTGGGCAGGGAGAAGTCAGCAGAGGCCATAGTATTCAATAGTAACGAGCTGACCGAAAAGATAATAAAAAGGCAGAAGGTCTCACAAGTTGAAGAAGGGCTGAACTTTAAAACGTTAAAAATTCTATCGGGATGTACATTGCTTAAATCAATGCAAGCCCATAGAAAGCATAACACGGGAACGAGCTAAGTAATTAAAGTATGGAACTTATTGATGAAATTTTAAGTGCATCCAACCTTACCCAAGCAAGTAAGGAAGTCATCCGCAACAAAGGAGCAGGAGGAATAGACGGTATGAGCGTTAACGATTTAGAAGAATATCTGTCAAACAACAGAGAAACGCTAATAAATCAGATCCGCACCCAAAGCTTTATTCCCCAACCTATTCGAGGAAAAGACATTCCCAAAGGGAATGGAAAATTCCGCACCTTAGGCATCCCCACCGTTGTCGACAGGATGCTCCAGCAAGCAGTGCTACGGATCATTATGCTCCAATATGAGTATATGTTCTCAAGCTACAGCTACGGCTTTCGACCCAAACGAAACACGCATCAGGCAGTGGCTAAATCATTGGAGTACATCAATTCAGGCTATCAAAACATAGTAGAGATAGACCTGAAAGGATTCTTCGACGAGGTAGACCATGTTGTGCTCTTACAACTACTTTATCGCAAGATAAAATGTAAAGCCACCATGACCTTAATACGCCGATGGCTGCGTGTGCCCATCGAACAAAAGGGAAAACTTGTAAAACGCCGAAAAGGAGTACCACAAGGCAGCCCGATCAGCCCACTGTTATCCAATATCATCCTACATGAGTTAGATGCATACATGGAGAAACAAGGGATGAAATTTGTTCGCTATGCCGATGATTTTAGCATATACTGCAAAACAAAATCACAGGCAAGGTTTCAAGGGAACGAAGTGTATAAATTTCTGAGAGACAAGCTGAAACTACCTATTAACCGCGACAAAAGTGGAATACGCAGACCCATATCCTTTCAAATATTAGGTTACGGATTTGTACCCACCTACCGCAAAGGTGAAAAAGGCAAATATCAGTTAGTTGTAACAGAAAAACGCTGGAAAACACTTAAGATGAAACTAAAAGAGATTACCCGAAAGACAAGCCCTATGAGCTTTGACGAGCGCATAGCCAAACTCAATCAGGTAATACGTGGTTGGATTAATTACTTCAAACATGCGAGTATTAGTCAGAAACTTGCAGAAATAGACGGTTGGTTGCG
>CAZOEV010000789.1:0-1580 GCA_964578915.1 uncultured Lentimicrobiaceae bacterium | reverse complement strand
AGTTTCCATGGCGTAGGTCATCACGTATTGATAATCGGCACCATCAGTGGTGTGCGTATCGATAAAAAATTCGGGATCAAACTGATTGAACAAAGCCAGCCAGGCTTGCATTTCTGGCGCTTCGGCTTTCAGGAAATCGCGGTTTAGGTTGAGGTTTTGGGCAGTAGTTCGCCAACCCATTTCTACCGGGCCATTTTGGTTGATGCGGCCATAAGGGCCAAAACGCTCATGCCCGTCCACATTGAAAATCGGTATAAATATCAGACTGACTTTTTCAAATAAAGCATTGTATTTTCCTTCCAAAACCTGATCGCGGAGCAACATCAGCATAGCATCTTTGCCTTCTGATTCGCCAGGATGAATTCCTGCCTGCACCATCAAAAGTGGTCGGCCTGTAGCTTTTATGTCTGCTGCTTCCTTAAAACCGTCCACATCATAAATTAGGTAACGCAAAGCCCTTCCTTGCGGACTAATTCCAAAATCAGCGACTGAAATCTGTTCGGATGCTGCATCCAGTCGGTCAATAAAATTCATGGTTTGGGCATAAGTGGGCGTAGCGATCCCGCCTGATTTTTCGTAGTCAGTTTGCCAATTTTCAGTTTGCGCGAAGAGTTGTCCGGCCAAAAAAAGCGCCAAAACGGTGATAAAAAGTCTGTTCATGATTCAATAAATCATTTTAAACCATTAAAATACTGAAAGTTAATAATTATAAGTTTCCACAGTTTTCTGTAAATCCTTAACGCTCAAATATACAAATAATGCCAAACCGCCAAAAAAAGTTAAACAGGCCAATGCAGTCAAATGTAATGACAGCATAAACTTTAAAAACCGTATTTTTGTCAGCTCTAAAAGGAGTCGTTTTTATGATAGCATTGTTCAGAAAGGAAATTAGCAGTTTTCTCAGTTCATTAATCGGTTATTTGGTCATAGCCGTTTTTCTGTTAATAACAGGCTTGTTTTTATGGGTTTTCCCCAACGAATTCAACATTTTGGATTTCGGCTATGCGAACCTCGACGGGCTTTTTATTTTAGCCCCTTTTGTATTTCTATTTTTGGTGCCGGCCATCACCATGCGCAGCTTTGCCGACGAGCAAAAATCGGGCACCATTGAGCTGCTACTCACCAAGCCGTTATCCGATTTATCAATAGTAAGCGCCAAGTTTTTAGCAAGTTTGGCATTAGTTGGTTTTGCTCTTTTGCCTACCCTGATATATTTTTTTACGGTCTATCAATTGGGGCAACCCGTTGGCAATCTGGATGCTGGCGGTATTTGGGGATCGTATATCGGGTTGTTTATGTTGGCAGCGGCTTTTGTGACTATCGGCTTGTTTTGCAGCTCGTTGACTGACAATCAATTATTGGCTTTTATCTTGGCTGTATTCCTCAGCGGATTTTTATATATGGGTTTTGATATGATTTACAGCCTTTCCCTCTTCGGGAATGCCGACTTATTTATCAAAAATCTGGGCATAGCCGCTCACTACAGCTCTATCAGCCGTGGCGTGGTCGATACGCGGGATTTGATTTACTTTTTGAGCGTAATTGCACTTTTTATCGCCCTCACCAAATTGAAACTTGCA
>CAZOEV010000788.1:0-1582 GCA_964578915.1 uncultured Lentimicrobiaceae bacterium | reverse complement strand
GCAACCGTCCTCAAATAAATTTGGGGCCCGGCGGAAATGACACCATATATATTGTAGGCAATTACGTGGAAGGTTTTAACGACAATGCAGGTGGAATTTCCGTTAATAGCCTAGTTGGTGTTGGCGATACCAAAGCGGTGATTTCCGACAATATTATTATTAATAACCGTTACGGCTATGCGCAAATTGGAAGTAATATCAGTAGCCGTATTACGGACAATATTGTTTTGGACAACAACATCCAAAACGATCCAATGCTGGGCGGCAGCGGCCTGAATTTTTATGGATCAGACGCAAGCAATAAAGCCATTGTGCGCAGAAATATTATCGCCGGAAACCTCTGGGGAATTACTACACAACAAATCGTGGATATAAATCTGGGCACAGCAATGTCTCCCGGCGGAAATGTGTTTTTCGAGAACGAAAACGGTGGTCAGACTTATGCTTTTTACAATAATATTCCGGAAGCGGTGAGTGCCATTGGCAATTATTGGGGAACCAATGATGCAGCCGTTGCCGAAACCTATATTTTTCATCAGCCAGATGATGCCACGCTTGGCTTGGTAACTTATGAACCCATAAAAACTTTACACCCTGAATTTATTTCGTTCGCGCTTTTGGCCGAAAATAATCCCCAGCTTGAAGCCGATATTGTTGGGCAAATAAATGCCGACGAACTTACGGTAACTTTGGAAATTCCTGGCGGGATTTCGCTTGAAAATTTAATTCCTACTTATGCTGTTGAATTGGGCTTAGCAGGCGATCCGGAATCAGAAGTTGAGCAGAATTTCTCCTCAAACGTAATTTACAACCTGGAAACACCGCATGGAGAAACCGCCGAATGGACTGTAATTGCCAATCAGCAGGCACAAACTTTCGATTTGACTTTTTTGGTTACGGATGAGGAAAGCAATCCAATAGCCGGAGCTGAAGTTACTGTTGAAGGCATTGAAATGCAAGAAACAGATAATAATGGCACTACACTTTTTGAAGCGCTGGAACCAGGAATTTATTCTTACGAAGTTATTGTTGATGCTTATGAGCCAGTGAACGGAATGCTCACTATTACCGACGAAAATCTCACTGAAACAATAGTTATGGATGTTTTTGTAGGACTGGCCGAAGCTAACGGCAATCTGTTCAGGATTTATCCTAATCCTGCGGAAAACATTCTAAACTTTGAAAATCTAACAAAAGAAAACAGTCATATCAGAATTTTGGATTTGCAGGGCAGAACGGTTTTTGAACAGCAGAACTTTAAAGCTACTTCAATAAATATTGGTCATTTAAAAAGTGGAGAATACTTGATTGTGGTGGAAGAAAATGCGTTTATTCAGAAAATGAAATTCCTGAAAAAGTAATTGTTGTCTGATTCTGATTGTTTAATTTCGCAAACCGTTAAAACAAAATTTTAAGCATGAAAAACGAACCACTTTTAAGCATTATTATTCCCGCATACAACGAATCAGCCACCATTCAGCCAGTACTGGACAAGGTGGTTAGCAGCCTCAATGTCAATGCCATTGATGCAGTAATAATTCTGGTTGATGATGCTTCAAAGGATGACACCCTGAAAAAGGTG
>CAZOEV010000787.1:0-1584 GCA_964578915.1 uncultured Lentimicrobiaceae bacterium | reverse complement strand
CTTTGTGATTTCTAAAAAACAGGTTTTTGCAATGTGTGGCGTCGATGTTTTTCCAGTAGGGTAGGGCGTCTTCCACTGAAGGCGTTGGCGGATGCTCATAGCTTTGGTAAGGAATTTGAAGCTTATGTAAGGTTTGAAAGACTTTCTCGGGATTCATGTAATTATTTTTTGAATTTATGCGCTAAAATAAGGAAATTTGTTCGCAATAAATGTTGATAATTTGATGTATTTTGCACCGTGACTATCCCAAAACCAACAAAAATGGAAGATTTTATTACTTTGAACAAATCCAATATTGACAGTGAACATATTTGCTGTGCCTTTTCAGATAAAAAATGTAAAGATAGCTATGAGCTTAAGAAGGACTGGCTTCGCAAGGAATTTGACAATGGATATGTGTTTCGAAGATTGGATGCACGAGCCAAAGTATTTATTGAATATGGTCCTGCCGAAAAAGCATGGCTTCCAATAGAAGCACCCAATTATTTGAATATAAACTGCTTTTGGGTTTCGGGGCAATATAAAAAGAATGGTCACGGAAAAGCCTTGTTGAAATCGGCTATTGAAGATGCTCAAAATCAGGGAAAAGATGGTTTGGTTACGGTTGTTGGAACAAAAAAGTTTCACTTTATGAGCGACACCAAATGGCTATTGAAACAAGGTTTTGAGCGCTGCGAGAATACTTCAACCGGTTTTAGTCTGTTGGTGAGAAAAATTAATCTAAAAGCTCCCAATCCGAAGTTTAAAGAGATGGTGAATTATGGTGAATGCGCCGAAAAGAAGGGCTTAGTAGTTTATTATTCAAATCGTTGTCCCTTTGCTGAATACCATGTAACCAATTCATTGGTGGAGACAGCAAAAAATAGAAATATCCCACTAAAAATAATAAAACTTAATACGCTGGAAGAAGCTCAAGCTGCACCAAGTCCGGCCACTATTTTTAGTTTGTTTTACAACGGAAAGTTTATCACCACCGATTTAAGTGCTTGTATGGATAGTAGGTTTGATAAAGTAGTTGGGCTTTAAAGCTTGCAAAGCTTTCCTAATATTTTTATAAATAGTTTGAAACTATAAAGCCGTTTCCGGTAAATAGAACTCAATAGTGCGATCTAACAATTGCTTACCAAAAGACCCTATAATTTAGAAATGAAAATGATATTCAATTATTTTTTTGAATTATTCGGCACGATGAGCTGCAGCGCATGGGTCAACATTTCCACATCAATACGTTCAGGTTGTCCAATAATTTCCCCATCTATTTGAAGCGGTAGGCGATTATAGTTTTCAATTGTAACGGCTTTTTCTCTGTAAATATCAATAAAATCCAGTAGGTGAATTTTTCGAGTAAAGAATGGAATAATCATTCTTAACACCTGCGCAATTTTTTTTGGTCTGATTACAACAACTTCAAAGACGCCATCATCTAGCTGGCCATGCGGATTTATCACCGCACCAGTGCCATATTCGGCGGCATTAGCGATTATAATCATATAAGCTTTTTTCTTCCGGCTTTTCTCTGGCGAAATTATCTTGAATTTTGCTGGCTTGGCATTTTTTAATTCTTCAATAAAATATTTTCCATAG
>CAZOEV010000786.1:0-1585 GCA_964578915.1 uncultured Lentimicrobiaceae bacterium | reverse complement strand
TTTTCGTGCTCCAACAAACTCAATTTCAATGCCTTTGTATTTTAGCATGGCAGTCCCAAACTGACCATAAAACTTGGCTGCGCTCCCCTTTCCCAGCTTCTCAGCAACTTTTTGTGCAAAAGCAATTCCATCGCCAATAACCACAACATCAACATCTTTTGACTTTCGCCCGAGCAAGAAATCACGCACATACCCGCCAATTATATATGCCTCCAGCTTGTGATGTCGGCAAATTTCTGCCATTATAGCAAAATGCTTCCCACTTATCGCTTTTTGTAAATTCTCCATCTGGCTGCAAAAATAGCTAATCAAACTGAATGTTAAGGCTTCAAAAAAACAACTATTTAAAGGAGATAATATTATTGTGTCTGACAAATAATTTTCATAGAAATGCTGCTCTGCTTAATAAAATGCTGAAATTTTTAGTACAACAAAATTTTAATTACGCTGAAAAACAACTACATTTGTTCCTATAAGCTGTTGAAAAGTATATTTCTAAAATCAATTAAAAATGAATTCAACCAACTCAGCCACAACTGCCGACAAGGAAAAAATTAGTTTCAGAAAAAAAATTCAAGACCAAGATGTTGAGCACATCATGGATCGCTATCATTATAATGAGGCTGTAAAAGCAACTATACGTAATGAAAATTTATTGCCAGCCGCTTTACTTTCGCGGTTGCACAATAGCTATCCGCAGCATTCCGGCATTATGGAGTCTGCGGAATTTATTTTTACTGGAAAGGAGAAGTATTCCGGGCTGAAAGGTTTTCGCGAAATTGTTGAAAATCTTAATAAAAATGGCATCGATATTGGCCATATTGAAGAACGTGAGCTGTTTATCAATGTTTACCGCTTTTTGGCCACAAAACACGTATTAAACAAGATCAACTGGAAAAATTTCGCCAAAGATTCCTTATTTCAGCTGGTTTTTCCACAGCCAGGAATGATTAATCCGGAACTTTTTGAGCAATATAGCAAAGCAAAATCTGATGCAGAAAAAGAGCAACTGATTCTCGATTACATCAAACAAACCAATCCGCACGATGGTAAGCAACTGTTGAACAAACCCTGGTATGAGCAGGATGATGGTGGTCTGGAAATTTTGAAAGGAAGTCAGCATAAATATCCCCAGGTGCAACTGATTTTTGATGCCAGCACCCAAAGTTGTTTTTCTTTTTGCACCTATTGCTTTCGTCATGCGCAAGTGCGTGGCGATGAGGATATGTTTGTGCAGAAAGACATCAATCAGGTGCATCAGTACCTTAAAGAACACAAAGAAGTTACCGATGTGCTGATTACAGGCGGCGATGCCAGTTATATAACTTTTGACCGCCTAAAGGCTTATGTGCTGCCGTTAATTGAGGATGACAATTTATTGCATATCAAAACTTTACGCTTAGGAACGCGTGTATTAACTTTTCATCCGGAATTGATATTAAGCACTGACTACAATAAATACCTCGAATTATTTAAAAAGCTCAATGACAGTGGCATTCAGGTAGTGATGATGTCGCATTTTTCAACGCCTCGCGAATTATTGAATCCTTCTACCATTGCAGCCATCCGCCGGCTGAAAAATCAT
>CAZOEV010000785.1:0-1586 GCA_964578915.1 uncultured Lentimicrobiaceae bacterium | reverse complement strand
ATATTACGAGGAATTTCTAAAATACGTAAAAAGTAAATACGAAGGCCGGTACTGGCACGCCCTGCCAAAAAACATAGCCCGCTTCTGGAAAGACACCATAAATTAAAACCATTCACCTCGAATGCAGGTTAAATGAGCGCAGATTGACAAAAGATAGTACAAATAAACGAGAAACGGTATTTTGAATATGAGAATCTGCATGCTTGCATATACATTTTATGAAACAGATAACCGTGTCAGAAGGTATGCAGAAACCTGCGCCAAACGTGGAGATCATGTAGATGCTATCGTTTTGCGGAGAGAAGGACAACCATTTTACGATACTTTAAATGGTGTTAATATATATAGAATACAAGAACGACGGGTTGATGAGACTAAAAAGCTATCTTATGTAATAAAATTGACAAGGTTTTTCATAAAATCATCAATCTATTTAGCAAAGAAGCAATTAAAAAACCGATATGATTTGATCCATGTCCATAATCCACCGGATTTTCACGTGTTTGCCACATGGTTTCCAAAATTGACAGGTTCAGAAATCATCCTGGACATTCATGACATACTGCCTGAATTTTATACCAGCAAGTTTAGCACAAGTAAAAACTCTATTATTTATAAATTATTAGTTTTTATTGAGAGGGTTTCTGCTACATTTGCTGACCATGTTATTATTTCAAACCACATTTGGGCAGACACTTTTACTTCCCGGTCTGCAACAAAAGATAAGTGTACCGTTTTGCTCAACTATCCGGATACACAAATTTTTTACAAACGGCACAAAACACGAAAAAATGGAAAATTTATAATGATATATCCCGGATCTCTTAACTGGCATCAGGGATTGGATATTGCAATTAAGGCATTTGCGAATGTCAATAAAAACGTCCCGGAAGCAGAATTTTATATATACGGAGAGGGAAGCGCAAAAAAATCTCTCATCACTCTTGTCTCCCGATTGGGCCTTAAGGGAAAAGTTATTTTTAAAGAATTTGTCTCCATGGAGAAAATTGCAGATGTAATGGCAAATGCGGACCTTGGAATTATACCCAAACGAAACGACAAGTTCGGTGGCGAGGCTTTTAGTACAAAATCCCTGGAGTTTATGTCTATGGGCGTTCCCATTATTATCTCCCGAACCAGAATAGATCAGTATTATTTCAATGATTCCGTTGTAAAATTCTTCGAGCCTGAAAATGAAAAAGATCTTTCTGAAGCAATGCTCTTGCTAATTCAAGACCAGGAATTAAGAAATAGCCTTATAAAAAATGCTGGCATATACGCTGAACAAAACAACTGGGATGCAAAAAGATATCTTTATCTCGACCTCGTGGATTCACTTATACCTATTCCTAAGTAATCAGCATGAAACTCGAGCCCATCCCGTTCAGCGTTTTGTTTGATCCATTGCCATAATCCCAATTTTTTGTTCAAGGATAATGCTATGCATAACCCAAAATATGTTGTTGTTACACCCGCACGTAATGAAGCGACAAATATTGAGAAGACGATAAAATCCATGATTTCTCAAACAGTACTACCACAGAAGTGGGTAATCGTAAGCGATGGCTCTACTGACCGTACCGACG
>CAZOEV010000784.1:0-1589 GCA_964578915.1 uncultured Lentimicrobiaceae bacterium | reverse complement strand
ATATTTACATGACTACCAACGCGATTGATGCCGAACCATCATTTACTAGCAAACAAGGAAACCTGCCGCAAATGCCGGTTTATAGCTCCATTCTGGAAATGACAAATCCTGAAAAAGCTATGATTGGTACGGAGCATGGCATTTATATTACGGACGATATAAATAGTGCAAATCCTGTTTGGACAGCCGATCAAGGTGAAATGGGTAATGTTCCAGTATTTGATCTTCAACAACAATGGATCAATAAAGCTGCCGATACCGTTCAGCTTATCAATATTGACACCACCGTGCTGAATTATCCTGGTACCAATAACTTTGGAATTATTTATGCCGCTACTTTCGGAAGAGGCCTCTATCGTTGCAACAATTTCAGAAAACCTGTTGGCATTGAAGAAAACCCTTCATTTACAGCTAGCGATGAGCTTTCGATGTCTGTTTATCCTAATCCAATTTCAGATCAGGCAACTTTAAAATTTGAACTAACTGAAAACAACTCAGTTTCATATCAAATTTTCGATCTCTCAGGAAGAATGATTCAGCAGCAAGAGCTAGGCTTATTTACGCAAGGATCACACCAGCACACCGTAAGTTTAGATCAGCTTCAAAACGGCACTTATATTCTTAGGATGCAAAGTGGCCAAAGAAATAAAGCCATCAAAATCCTTGTATATTAATAGAATACTGACCTCAAAATCAAGAATACAATGAAAAGATTTTTATCCGTATTGACAATTTTACTATTGATTGGGTTTCACGCATCTGCTCAATTGCGTATTTACACACCAACCATGAAAGCTCCTGAAGATGCCGCTGTTGACCAAATGCCTAACGCGCTGCTCGACTGGGACGCTGTAACTGGACAAGGCACTGAAATTTTATATGAGGTGCAGCTTGCCATGTCAGAAGACTTTTCTGATGCAGTTACTTTTCCTCAATCTATGGTTACTGCTATAGAAACAAGCGAGCTTATGTTTTCACAAACCTATTTCTGGAGAGTGAGAGCCACTGACGGAATTGCCACTTCTGAGTGGTCATCTCCTTGGTCATTTACTATTATACAAACCGTAACTATTGACGGGCCTGCTAATGCTTCTGTTCAAAATCCTGATCCACTTTTGGAATGGGAAGAAATCACAGGCATCACACAATATGAAATTCAGGTTGACACCGCATATAGTTGGCGTATAGAAGGTTCTGGCCAAACGGAAGACCTCAACGATATTTTTATCGTTGACGAAACAACCGCTTTTGCAGTAGGTGTTGGTGGTACATTACTTAAAAAAGATGGTGCAAACTGGACTGCTATGACAAGCCCTGTCACTGTAGATCTTTTTGATGTGTATTTTACTAGCGCTGACAATGGTTGGGTTTGCGGTGAAGACGGAACTTTGCTTCAGTATGATGGCACAAGTTGGAATGAAGTTACTTCAGGAACAGATTCAGACTTAAATGGTATATTTTTTATTTCTGCTACCGATGGTTATGCTGTTGGAAACGATGGCATTGCACATCAATATGACGGCAGCGCATGGAACAGCATTGACGTAGGCCTAACAGACGACTTATTTGCGGTTCATGGTCTTGACTCC
>CAZOEV010000783.1:0-1590 GCA_964578915.1 uncultured Lentimicrobiaceae bacterium | reverse complement strand
TGGAAATTTAGCCCTTTCACAAATAATTTTATTCACGAGCAAAATTATTACAGCGATACTACTTTTTACTTTTTTACGCCCGATTTAGCCACGGCAGGAAAGCGTATTCAGCAAAAACCCCAAGCCACTGGAGTTCCTGTTGAAGTTATAAATTCTTTCCCCGATTATCAGCTGCACGAAGAAGAATCCGAAAGCTTGATACTTTCCGGTAAAGATTGGTATGGTGAGGTGATATCAGCAGCTAATCCTATTGCCAGTGTTAACTTTGATTTTCCGTTTTTGATTACTGAAAAACCTATCAATGTTTACACTAAATATGCCGGCAGGTCAATATCAGAAGATACTTATACTCGAATTCAGGTAAACGGACAAAACATACAAGACTCTACAAAAATCTACAAACTCTCTGCTGACAATCCGATGTTTGCCCGAGAAAAATTATTTACCACAAACTTGGAAGCCAGCAACGATCAAGTAGAAGTAAAACTGGAACTGATGGCCAATGAAACTGATTCACGCGTTTGGCTTGATTATGTGCGTGTTAACGCTTGGAGAAGGCTTAGAACTATTGACGCTAAGCTGCGATTTCGCTTTTTACCTACTGACACCCTTCCGACTGTTGTAAAACTTGAAGTTTTTCCAGTGTCACAAGGCTTTGTCATCTGGGACATTACTGATCTCTCCAACATCAAGGAGCAGCAATATAACCGCAGCATTAATGTAGCTGACTTTAATGTGCCAGCTAATGTGCAAGGCGAGTATTATAGTTTTGAACCATCTAGCTCCATGAAGCCTGCCACTATATTTCCGATCAGCAATCAAAACCTGCATCAAATTGAGCAAGCAGAAATGTTGGTAATTACCCATCCAAAATTCATGGCTCAGGCCAACGAAATTGCTGAGCTACATCAAGTAGTTGATCAGATGGATGTTAAAGTTGTCAATGTAATGCAGATTTATAATGAATTTGGTGGCGGAACAGCTGATATTACTGCCTTACGCGATTTTATTCGCATGGTTTACCTCCGCAGTAATCAGCAATTAAAATATGTTCTGCTTTTTGGCGATGCTTCTTATGATTATAAAGACAGGATTCCTGCCAACACAAACTATATCCCTACTTACCAAGCTGCCGGATCTACCATTGAAACACAGAGCTTTGTGTCGGACGATTACTTCGGTCTTATGGGCAGTTCGGAAGGTGCCAGTATGTCGGGCATTCTTGATATAGGTATCGGACGTTTTCCCGTCAATACGGTGGCCGATGCGCAAATTATGGTTGACAAAGTGCGTCATTACCTCACAAAACAAGACGAACTCAGTGGCCAATGGCGCAATAATATCACTTTTATTGGCGACGACCGCGATAACAATTTGCATTTTGATCAGGCAGAAACTTTGTCTCGAATGGTAGATACAGCGCGAGCAAACTTAAATGTGAGCAAAATTTTTCTGGATGCTTATCCAAGAATTACTGTTCCCGGCGGTTTTCGCTATCCCGATGCCAATAAAGCATTCGTGAAACAAATAGAAGATGGTGCGCTGATTATCAATTATACCGGACATGGCGGCATTAATGGACTTTCGGAC
>CAZOEV010000782.1:0-1592 GCA_964578915.1 uncultured Lentimicrobiaceae bacterium | reverse complement strand
CGTGCATTTTTGAATTGTCGTCTTCTGGTTCTGAATAAGTGTCAAATTTCTCAACAATCTCTGACGGTTCTCCATATTTTTCAGTCAGTAGTTCTTTTATATTATAATAGTTGGATGAAAGAGATGACCAAGTTTTACTTTCAGGAAATATTACAGTTATTTTACTAACTAGATCCTTTTGTTTTAAGGTTGCTACTCCTATTATACAATCTTTGTAAGCAGCAAAATCACCTTTCAGCATTGCGACACCATCTTCTGTTCCAATTAGAGTGAATCCACTTTGTTTCATTTTAGAAACATACTCATTTAGCGTTCCGTCAATTGGCACTCCTTTAAATGTCATGTGTTCGGTTGTGTCAGTCTTGCTTTGTGCAAAACTTGTCGCAATTATTATGAGACAAAAAAGTGTGGTAAGAACTGTTTTCATTTTTTCGAATTTTAATTCCTGTATGTTGAACGTGATTTTTTCAGCTGACGCACAACGTCCGGCTATATGTAATATTACGCTTATTTCTTCATTTCTTTCTAACTATTTAAATGTCAGATATATTAGTAAGAACATTATCGCATTTAATCCTAAAAATACGAATAGTCCATATTTCATAAATTTCCAAGCGTCTTTATATTTTTTCAGATAACCATTTGTTTTAAACGTTCCAGCCATTCCCCAAGGTATTACACCCCAGAAAAATATAAAAAATAGAATTTTCTGTCCTGTTCCTAATGGTTCGTTCTCTTTTTCTGTTAATGAGATTTCTTTTTCTTTAATTTCAATTTCTGCATTTTCTAATTGTTCAGTCGATAGGTTCCTGTTTTTTATTTCTAATTCAGCGGCAGATATCGCTTCAGGTTGATAATCGTCTTTGAGTTTTGTTGTAATTTCTAACAATTCACTATCAGAACGTTTTGCCATTATTTCTGTAAAGTCATTCGCCATTATTCAATAATTTGATTTAGTATTTTTAATATTTCTTTTTCAGATACAGTATTCCAAGGGACATAATAAAACTTAAACTCATCCTTAAATAATAATTCCAATTCAGAACCTAATATCATTATAGTCTCATCTCTAATTCCTTTGTGTGCTTCATTCAATCCAATAACCAAAAGTTTTATTCTTTTATTTTCTTTTAACCAATTAGTGTTTTTCAATAACCACCAATATTTTGAAATACTTTCTACTGGTCTTTTTGTATTTTCATACTCGATTAAAATGATATCATCATCCCAATCAAATCTATCGTCAGGAACTATTCGAAAATTCACATTATTTACATTCAAATTTCTGTTGTGTAAATGTTCATAGTTTTGAGGATAATTCTCAAAAAATAATTTTATAATATTTTCACAGTCTGCTATGGTCATTCTTCAAATGTGCTACAACGTTAAGTATATGAAAAGTAAGCGATTACGAAGCACGGAACTTTCAATTTACAAGAAAATTCAAACGGGCTACAAACCTTGATGCTACTACTATCCCGCTTATTTTTTATATACATTGTGTGTGCCCTGCATGAGCATGCAGCGCACACTTGTTGTAAGCTGTTGAAAAAGTTCAAAAATACAAATTTATTTCGATGGACTACAAAAGT
>CAZOEV010000781.1:0-1596 GCA_964578915.1 uncultured Lentimicrobiaceae bacterium | reverse complement strand
GGTTTTATAATGAGCGTAATTATCCCGCTTATCGTGCAGCTGGCCGGAAATTTCGAGCTGTTCTTCGTAAATGGCATTGGTATGCCATTCTCTTCAGGTACGCTAATTTACTTCCTATTGCTGATTGGCGGTATTGTTTTCGGGCTGTATTATTCAGAAAAAAAAGGCAAAGTGGTTTTAAACACGGCTATTTTGTCGTTTATGTTTATTCTTATTGGCTACTCCTCTTTCTTTATGCTCGTGATTCGTGCCAATGCCAATACGCCTATCAATGAGAATAATCCGAATAATGCTATCACAATGCTATCGTATTTAAACAGAGAGCAATATGGCACATGGCCATTGCTTTATGGCCAATATTATAATGCTCCGGTGGTAGATTATGGCGATGGGAAACCTATCTATATTAAAGACGAAAAATTGGGAGAATATGTAATTACCGATAAAAGAACGGGTACACAGCCAGTTTATGACGATCGTTTTACTTCTGTTTTTCCACGGATGTGGAGCAACCAAAAACCCAGTCATATCAGGGCTTACCAAACGGTGGCTGGTCGAGGTGGAATTCCAATTCGGGTTACCAAGCCTGATGGGAGTAATGAGGTGTTATACAGGCCGACTTTTGCGCAAAACCTGAAATTCTTTTTTAGTTATCAGATTTCTCACATGTATATGCGTTATTTCTTCTGGAACTTTGTGGGACGACAAAATGATGTTGAAAGCCAAGGCGAAATCGATAACGGAAACTGGATCAGCGGCATTAATTTTATTGATGCGTACCGATTAGGTGATCAGTCTGACCTACCAAAAAGCATGGAAAATCCAGCTAGGGCCAGGTTTTACTTCTTGCCGCTTTTGTTGGGTTTAGCAGGATTGTTTTACCATGTGAGCAAACATCCGCGCGATAGCTGGGTGGTGTTCCTAATGTTTATTCTGACCGGTCTTGCCATTATTGTTTACCTCAACCAAACACCTTATCAACCGCGCGAACGTGATTATGCCTATGCTGGATCGTTTTACGCTTTTGCCATTTGGATTGGGCTTGGTGTGCTGTTCTTGTATGAGCTTTTCTCCAAGTTTATTAAAAATAAGCAGTTGGCGGCTATCTCAGTCAGTTTGATAGCGCTTTTGCTCGTGCCGACCATAATGGCCAAAGAAGGTTGGGAAGGTCACGATCGTTCGGGCAAAACGCCTGCCAGAGATTTTGCTATGAACTATATGGCACAGTGTGAGCCGGGTGCGGTTTTGTTTACTAACGGCGACAACGATACCTTCCCACTTTGGTATGTGCAAGAGGTTGAAGGATTTAGAACCGATATGCGGGTGGTAAATTATATGCTTTCATCTGGCGATTGGTATGTGCATCAGTTGGGCAAAAAGGTTTATGATTCCGAAAAACTTCCGCTAACGCTAACGCCAGACCAGTACAATAAAGGCATAAATGAATATATTCCTGTTGTAGAACGTATTCAAGGCAGAAGAGAGCTTAAGGAAGTGATAGATTTTATTGCCAATGAAAGCACCCAAACCAAACTTCCACTGCAATCGGGTGATCGCATAAATTATGTTCCGACAAAAAAACTGAAACTTACTATC
>CAZOEV010000780.1:0-1600 GCA_964578915.1 uncultured Lentimicrobiaceae bacterium | reverse complement strand
GTTTTCTGAAACAATATGGCGCACGCATGATCTTTGAGATTTGTCGCTTTTGGGCCAGCAAATCCAAACTCGATGAGCGTACTGGTCGCTACCATATAAGCGAAGTGATGGGACCGGATGAGTTTCATGAGCACCTTCACGGAACGGAAAAAGGCGGACTAACCGATAATGCGTACACCAATATTATGGTGGCCTGGCTTTTCGGGAAAGCCGAACAAATTGCCGGGATTTTAAACGGTATCAAAGAACTATTACCTGATTTTGAAGCTAATGAATTAAAGCACTGGCAAGAAATTGCTTCAAAACTGAATCTCGAAATAAACGAGAATGGAATTATTGCTCAATTTGATGGCTATTTTGACCTGATGGAGCTGGATTGGGAAGCATATCGCCAAAAATACGGTAATGTTTACCGCATGGATCGCATCTTGAAATCAGAAGGGAAATCGCCGGACACTTATAAAGTGGCCAAACAAGCCGATACGCTGATGACTTTTTATAACCTGAACAAGGAAGAAGTGGATGAGCTGTTGGCGAAAATGGGTTATAAATTGCCCGCCGACTACCTGCAACGAAATCTGCAATATTACCTGCAACGCACTTCTCATGGTTCAACGCTGAGTAGGGTAGTGCATGCGCGACTGGCTGCTACCACGGGTGATCACGCAATGAGCTGGAATTTTTATCAGGATGCATTATCCAGCGATTTCAATGATATACAAGGTGGAACAACGGGCGAAGGAATTCACGCTGGCGTGATGGCCGGCACTTTGCTTATCGCACTAAATACCTTTGCTGGCCTCAATTATCGCGGCGAGCAATTAAGCCTGAATCCTAATTTGCCGGCTGCCTGGAAAAAAATTAGCTTTGCAATCACCTTTAGGGGTGTAAAATACCAGTTTGAAATTGACAACAAACAAATTAGTATTAAGGCCAATAAAACAGCCGTTATCAACGTTTTAAATAAGTCGGTAGATTTGTCTGCTGATGAATGGACTTTATTGGATTTAAATGTTTAAAAATATACGATTATGTTGAACGATAAAATAACGGTAACTCCCAAGCACGAGCAGGCTGCTGATGTTATTATTGATTTTATGGGCGAAGAAATCAAACCTAAATTTATTATTGCAATTGGCGGAGAAGTTGGCTCAGGAAAATCAACCCTGGCTTATGCGTTAGCGATGAAGTTTAAAAAACAAGGCTTACGTTCAAAAATCGTTGATCTGGACGACTTTTATAAGGTTTCGCCCCTCGAACGCAAACAATGGCGCAGGGATAATGGCATAGAAAGCGTGGGTTCTGATGAATACGACTGGGGCAAGATTATTCACGTCATTAATGACTTTTATGAAGATAATACCAGTGTGATGCCTTGTGTTGATCTGATTACGAATTATGTCGATGAAATTAAAACTAGCTTCAAAGGCGTTGATTTGATGATCATTAACGGATTATACGCTACTAAAATTGAAAAGGCCGATCTACGTGTTTTCATTGAGCTGACTTACGATGAGACTAAAGAAGCCCAAGTTTTTGGTGGAAAAGAAGAAATAACAGCTTTCAGAAAACAAATTCTGGAACGCGAACACCAGATGGT
>CAZOEV010000779.1:0-1603 GCA_964578915.1 uncultured Lentimicrobiaceae bacterium | reverse complement strand
AATATCTTACCATATTCGCCGAAATATACTTTAAATACACCATACATTTTGACATTGCCAATTGCTTTCCGTAGTCTGTTTGTGTCTTAAAAAGTGCAATATTAAATGTCCACTTTTTTCAAAAAAATTATCAAATGTAAAATCCTCGTACAATATCAGTGTTCCCCCCCTGATTTCTTACTTCCTTTTACCCTGTTATATATGTTTCAGGGATGTCAAGGGCGAGCTCTGCTCGTGCCGGAGGCATCGTAGACCCTTTACATCCATAACGGATAAATCCTTTTGTTTGAGGGGTAGATATATCTGCCCCTCTGCCTTTCGGCGAGGACAGGGTTTGGGACAGAGTCTCAAGGTTTTGATTTTGATGGTCTTCAAGCTCCCTGATATACTTCCTCAAACATATTTGCAGATAATCCCTTCAATATCTTCCTTGGATAGTTATTGATCCAGTGTTCTATACGGTTTATCTCTTTTTTTGTATATTTACTGATATCAGTTCCCTTTGGAATAAATCTACGGATCATTTTGTTTATATTCTCATTGGTGCCACGCTCCCATGCACTATATGGATGCGCATAATATACTTTAGTCCTATAACCATTCCTCAGCACAGATCTTTCAATACCTTCAAAATCAAGATTCTCGCAACCATTATCACATGTTATTGTCTTAAATATTTTGGCAAATCTACTTCCAAGCTTTCTTTCAAATTTGTCTAAAGCATTTACCACAGATCCCTGAGATTTCGACGGTATTTTGAAAATCAGTTCTTTACGTGTAACTCGCTCACTTAAAACAAGCAGTACATTTTTTGTGCCTTTAGATCCGACCACTGTATCCATCTCCCAATGACCTATTTCTTCTCGATCATCTACCTCTTTAGGCCTGTCTGCAATACTTGTACCCCTGGTATTGTTGAGTGCTTTACGGATCTTTTTGTGATTACGTTTCTTTTTGGTTTTTTTAACAGGAAGGTCTTTATTTGTGATTTTTAAAAACAGATTATTATCTAAATAATTGTATACTGTCTTGACACAAATACTTGTTTCAAACTTGAGGTTGTTGTTCTCTATGTTTTGAATTGCTGCATATGGTGACATCGAGTTTTCGCCTATTGCTTTTTCTAGGTATTCGACAAGCTTATGGTCTTTGCCTATCTTCAATGCGGGGCCCTTTGCAGTTGCGTTTGAATCATACTTTTGCTGACCTATTTCAGCACTATACGATACTCTTTCCCTCAAATCTGTATTAAGAAGGATACCTTCCCTTTCTTCAGTTCCCTTCGTATTGTCCTGGGATTCCGGTTTCGTAACTGTTTAGCTATATCAGGCGGTTTCATACCTATTCCATAAAGTGTTTCAATTTTAACTCGTTCTTCATACAATAAATGTTTTCCTTTGCAATCTGGTATGCTATGATTTGATTGACTCATTTGAGATCCTCCCGTACTTTTTTTGTCTGCTAACAATATTGTACTTGAGTTTCTCACTTGAGTCACTTTTATTTCTTAAATGGACACTTTATTTTACAACTTACAAAAATTCACTCTATCGTTGAAGTTTCTTTTGACAATCTTCAAGGAATTTTTTCAGCCATTGTAAAA
>CAZOEV010000778.1:0-1605 GCA_964578915.1 uncultured Lentimicrobiaceae bacterium | reverse complement strand
GCAAAAAAGCAAATAAAGAATAAAGTGATGAATCAATCCGATAAGTTTTAATTGAATGGGACAAAAAACGAATCCAATAGGTCTTAGGTTAGGAATCATCAAAGGTTGGGACTCCAACTGGTACGGTGGACGTGATTTTTCCGCTAAGTTAGTAGAAGATGATAAAATCCGAAAATATCTGTATGCACGTCTCGGAAAAGCTGGAATTTCCCGCATTTCAATCGAGCGTACATTAAAGCTGGTTACTGTTACTATATCTACAGCACGGCCCGGTATGATTATCGGTAAAGCTGGTCAGGAAGTTGACAAGCTAAAAGAAGAATTAAAGAAACTCACCGGAAAAGAGGTTCAGATCAACATCAGCGAAATTAAACGTCCTGAATTGGATGCCTATATTGTAGCCTCTACTATAGCCAAACAGATTGAAGGTCGTATATCTTTCCGTCGTGCTATCAAAACTGCTGTCAGTTCGAGTATGCGCATTGGAGCAGAAGGTATCAAGGTAATGATTTCGGGTAGAGTTGGTGGTGCCGAGATGGCCCGTCAGGAAACCTATAAGGAAGGTCGCATTCCATTGCATACTTTGCGCGCGGATATTGATTATGCCCTTATTGAAGCACATACCACTTACGGCCGTATTGGCATTAAAGTGTGGATTTGCAAAGGGGAGATATATGGTAAACCTGAGCTTGTTCCAACAACTGTTGGCGGCCAGAATAAAAAACCAAGCGGTGGCCCAAAACCTGGTGGCGGTCCACGTCAAAGAGGAAGACGTAAATAAGTTAGTTTAGAATCATAATACATTAGTAACGATGTTACAACCTAAAAAGACAAAATTCAGAAGACACCAAAAAGGCAAAATGAAAGGCCTTTCAAATCGCGGGCATCAGTTGGCCTTTGGTTCTTTTGGAATAAAGGCCCTGGAAGAAGTATGGCTTACAGGTCGTCAGATAGAAGCTGCACGTCAGGCGGTTACCCGTTATATGAAACGTGAAGGCCAGATTTGGATTCGGGTATTCCCCGACAAACCTATCACCAAAAAGCCTGCTGAAGTACGTATGGGTAAAGGTAAAGGTGCTCCCGAATATTTTGTTGCTCCGGTTTCTCCGGGAAGAATCATATTTGAGGCAGAAGGTGTACCTTTGGCGGTTGCTAAAGAAGCCCTTCGTTTGGCAGCTCAAAAATTGCCTATTACAACAAAGTTTGTAGTAAGAAGAGATTACGTTGAAACAAAATTAGGTTAAGATAATGAAACAGGAAGTAATCAAAGAATTAAGCACTGCCGACCTGGTCGAGCGTCTTGAAGAAGAACGTAAGCAATTGGTTCGCCTAAAGCTTAATCACGCGGTTTCGCCACTCGAGAATCCAAATAAAATTAGTGCCTATCGTAGAACGATTGCACGAATGATGACCGAGTTGAAAAATCGCCAGTTGACAGAAACTAATCAATAATAACGACGAGAAGACAAGATGGAAACCAGGAATCTCAGAAAAGAAAGAACCGGCGTGGTTGTCAGTAATAAAATGGACAAGTCCATTACCATTGAAATTGTACGTCGCGTAAAACATCCCGTTTACGGTAAGTTTGTGAAAAAAACTAATAAG
>CAZOEV010000777.1:0-1608 GCA_964578915.1 uncultured Lentimicrobiaceae bacterium | reverse complement strand
AAGAAAGTAATCTGTTTCATATCTATAAAGATTCAAAGTTATCACGTCAATTTTTTTATCTTTGCACTACCATTTTAGATCGTTTTAATTCACTGGAATTCAACAGGAAAGACTCAAAACCTTTGATAAGTACATAGGACAAAATCTCAATAGTTTTGTCGGGATGTAGCCTGGCTGGCGTGCCTTGGTAGGCCGGTTCAACATTTATTCTGAGCTGGGTTGTGCCGACCATTTAGAGTCTTATTTGTTGCCACACGTTTTTCTTCATTAATAAATGTCATCTTTTTTTAACTTTAAGTCTGTTAATTCAATCAATTTTCTGCAAACGGAAGATATTTTCCCACCGCACCATCTGTCAACTACTTTGTATTGTCCTAAAGTTTTACCTTCCAAAATCCATTGAGAACCGTCAGTTCCCATCAACCCTGTCTCAACTGTCGGTAAATTCCAAAAATCAATAGAGTCAATTTTGTTTTCAATTAATTCCCAATCTTTCGTACTCAATTGCTTTGATTCACTTTCAATTATTTCGCCCGGTTCATAACCGCCTGCACCGTCTGAAACTTTCCAATGAATTGATATAGTGTCATTGTTATTCTCAATCCTTATCACGATTGGATTATGAAAAGTCCGTAAGTATGTAAACCGATAAATTTTAGTTGGCAAAGTGCCACTCAAAACAGGTTCATTGAGAGCGATCAAGTGTTTGGAATACCAATTAATTGAAAATAGTGCGGATTCAATTCCTGAAACAGAAAAGTCGGAAACATAAGTAATAACATCTATTGAATAATTTGTCTCCCAATTTTCAGGCAACCTAACAAAGGCAGAAACTGGGAAGTACGAGGATTGGGAGTTATCCATTTGCAACTCTCTACTCTTAGCATTTTTGCCTAAAATAATTATACAGTTGAATTAATGGATACTTTGTTGTTTCCTTAAATTTTTCACCTATTGACAAGAGGTCTGTAAAATAATCTGTTGCACTTTTTGCATAATGGTCAAGGTTAACTTTTTTCTTGTTGTTTTTAAATTCTCTCACGAAAAGCTCATAATATGTCTTTCCAAGAGAATAAGTAGCTTCAATATTTTCTTTGTCAAGCACTTTAGCCTTTTTCAAATAATTAATTCGCTGTGTAAATGTCAATCCTGCAAAATGTGCGTTTCTCTCATTAGCTCTAATTAAATATATCTTAGGATTATCTGGATTGCGCTCTATTGTTTTATCAAAGAGTGCACTAATTGAATCACGTTGATTATTTCTTCCAAAGACTTCTACTAAATAATTGATTGCTTTGTTATTTAGCCCGTCTGTTACTAATAATTTATATGCTATGTCCTTTTTGTTTCCCCATTTTTCTCCTGATTTATAAAAGCTTAGTTCATGTTCTAATTCTTCTACAGTCTGTGAGAAGGAACTGTAAAAGAAGAAGGTCAATATAATTATCAGTATTGGTTTCATTACTCTGCTGTCGTTGTAGTTCAAAGTCATCAGATGTTGTGTTTACTAATCGGATTGACCCACACTTATTTGAGGATGAAATAATATTGCGCTTTGAAGAAGGAATGGGTAAATTAAAAACAAGAGCAAGTGACGTTTCTAAAGCA
>CAZOEV010000776.1:0-1609 GCA_964578915.1 uncultured Lentimicrobiaceae bacterium | reverse complement strand
CAAATAGATGCTTATACCCCGGAAGAAATAATGGTACATCCTGATTTTATGAAAGTTAGTGAAGCTCTTGCGTATTTCAATCAACATGACATTGATAAGCTGATTGTCGATTTAAGGTTCAATATTGGCGGCAATGATTTGCAGGCCGCTGTTACCATGGGCTTGTTTTACGAAACTCCTTCTTTTTATGAGCATATCACTGGCCCTTACAACATGAATTATGAGGTATTGTATTCGCTTACCACAGAGCCTCTTGCTCCTTATTACGGGAGTGATATTGCTGTGCTGGTCGACCCAAACTGTATCAGTACAGGTGAAGGATTTGCGATGATGTTTGACCGACTTGAAAATGCGCACATCGTTTCGCACTGGGGAACCAACGGATCGTTTGGTATGGTTGATTACGATCCGATACTTTTACCTTTAGGGCTTACCTTAATCTTTCCTCAGGCTATGTCTTTGGATGAAAATTACAACATTCAGCTTGATAGCGATTCTACACTGCAAGGTGGTGTTATGCCCGACATCAGGGTGCCTCTGACTGTAGAAAACATAAAACAGCAATGGGAACAAGGTGTTGATGTTCAGCTGGAATATGCTAAAGGACTTTTATTAAAGCTTGATCAGCATGCCTCCGAAAGGCATGATTTGTTGTTTCCGAATCCTTGTACTGATAAGGTTTGGGTAAAATTTGCTGATGCTTTAAACAACAATGGTGAATTAGTGCTTTTCGATTTGAATGGACGACAAGTTTATAGTGAAAGCTTCAGAAATGCCGGTTCAAAAGTGCAAATTGATCTTCAAATGTTGCCTAAAGGGATGTACTTGTATCAGTTCACTTCAAAAAATGAGATAATCTTCGGCAAGTTGTTGCTTCAATTTTGAATCGAAACAGAAAACTGTTTACTTCTCAGCCAAATAATAAAGTAAATTTCATATTTAGAAATAGTTATGATGTTTGATTTTTTTCATAATTTTGAGTCGGTTAACTTTTTCCGACGAAAAAGACTGAAAAAAATGTATCTCGAACAAATTCGTGGCTTCATTCATTCGATCTCTCCTATCAGTGTTAGGGACTGGGAATTGTTTGTCAGGAGGTTACATTATAAGGAGTTTCTTAAGAATGAGTTATTGCTCAGGGCGGGTGAGGTGGAATACTATATGTATTTTATGGTTGAAGGAATCAGCAGAATATTCCAGCAAAAAAATGATGTGGAATATACCTTGCGGTTCAACTTTCCGATTAGTGCTTTTAACTCCTATGCCTCATTTATCAGTCAAACACCTTCCATGATTAATGTAGAAGCACTTACCAAGCTGAAAGTGTTTCGCCTGTCCTATTCTGATATGCAAAGCCTGTATGATGAAGCGCCCTCAGCTGATCGCATTGGAAGGAGGATGATAGAACTGCTATACCTTGAAAG
Organism: uncultured Lentimicrobiaceae bacterium; assembly: GCA_964578915.1. GTDB lineage: Bacteria > Bacteroidota > Bacteroidia > Bacteroidales > F082 > UBA5536. Next base: position 185 of record CAZOEV010000776.1, on the reverse strand, counting down.
AGAAATGAAAGAACTGCAAATGCATTCAAAAACCGCAGTAGATTATTATTGTGAGCTGCTCAAAACCAACAAGAAGCTGACAGAATTAATTCCTCAAAAATACCTAGCTTCCTATCTGGGTATCACGCCTGAAAGCTTGAGCCGGATCAAAAAAAAGCTTAACGATTGCAAATAATTGGGCTAAG
>CAZOEV010000775.1:0-1610 GCA_964578915.1 uncultured Lentimicrobiaceae bacterium | reverse complement strand
CCTGACTTTGACAATGCGTCACCCTAATAATTTTCCCAAAAATTTTCATCAAAAAGCATAGCTATAGATTTATGTTTTGAGGTTAGCAACATTGTCCTTACCAATGTTGTATCACTAATGGGCAGTTTAACTTTGATTGTGGTTATGGTTTTAGCGATGCTTAGTACTTTATCTACGCTCAAATTGATATTGGTTATTTTTACTATCCTGTCCAACTCTTTATATATCTTGTATGCCACAAAGCAGATGCTTACATGGGCTTGGATTCTGCGTGGATTAAAGTGAAACATCGGCCGTATTTCAAGTTTTCCTTTTGTTATTCGAAAAGCATTTTCAATGACCCACAAACCATTATATTGTTCATAAACTTCCTTTGCTGATAGTGTAGTGTTGGTAATATATCCTTTTAGTCCGTCCCATTTCTCATCCTCATTTACTTTCTGTTGATTGATGACAACTTTTACGTTATCAGATATTTCTAAAAATTTGTTATAACCACGCTTGTTGATGTTTTCTTTGGTTATTTTTCCGCTTTTATAGGCCTTTTGAAGCCGTTTTACGCCTCTCTCTCTATTATATTTGTCTTTTTTTGCCCTATTTGTAGAGTAACCTACAATTATTCGAACAACATCCTTTTTTAGCTCGTTAAACTCATTATCACTTTTTTTTAAAGATAAAATCCACCTTTTGATTTTTTCATTTTCATTTTTGATTCTTGCACCGATAATGAATTTATAACCAGCTGATTGCAAAAGAGAGGTGTTTGTTTTATTCATCAAACCCGAATCAGCAACAATTACAAAATCTTCTAAATTAAACCGTCGAACAAAATCCTCAACTATTGGCAGCATCGTTCGGGCTTCGTATTGAGAACCGTTGAAAAGCGAATAGGAAAGCGGATAACCGTCTTTACTAACCAATAACCCAAGTACTACTTGTGGCTGGCTGTGTTTGCCGTCCTTAGAAAAACCATTCTCCCTTAATTCATCACCGTAATCAGTTTCAAAATAAAGTGTGGTTACATCATAAAACATCAAGTTAATTTTGCCGCCTAAAATCTTCTGCGTATGCTCTATGCTGATTTGTTGAATCTGTTCTTGCTGTGTATTGTAAAGTTTATCCAAGTAGCGGTATATCTTATGCAACTGAACATCTTCATCAAAATATGATTTTAGATAGTCAACCGTTGCCGATTTACTCATCGGTTGACTTAAACGGGCAATTACCAGATGGCGTAATATATCATCATCAATTTTATCAAAACCTGTTAAACGGTAGACTTTATCCAAAATCAATTGTGTGCCGTTAATCAGTATATTCTCAATGTTTGATAAAAAGTATTCTGTTATTTGTTTCTCTTCTTTTTCTTTTGCTGTCTGTTGAAATATATCTTGAATACCACTATGTGTGTTTATCCATTTATGAGCTTGTTTTATAAAATACTCTATATCAATACTATCCTTACTGACACCAATCGTCTTTACTTCTTTAAATTTTCCATGAGCTTTATTCACAACAACTATACTTGTTGTACCTGACCTGTTTTTCTTTTTGCGAACAAACATGCACGAAATTAATTCATTTTAAGCTTGCGTCACCCATTTTGGTGA
>CAZOEV010000774.1:0-1612 GCA_964578915.1 uncultured Lentimicrobiaceae bacterium | reverse complement strand
CGAAGGAATCCGAGTTATTGTACTCGATCGACCAAATCCAAACGGATTTTATGTTGACGGTCCTGTTTTGGAAAGCGGCTTCAATTCTTTTGTAGGATTACACAAAGTCCCGGTGGTTTATGGATTAACCATTGGCGAATACGCCATGATGGTAAATGGCGAAAAATGGCTCGCTGACGGTTTAAGCTGTGAGCTAGAGGTGATTAAAATGGATAATTACGACAGATTTGCCATTGATCAGCTTGCAGTGAAGCCCTCACCCAACCTGCCAAATTACCAATCAGTATTTTTGTATCCTTCGCTGTGTTTCTTCGAAGGGACTTCAATTAGTATCGGTAGAGGCACCACTTTTCCTTTTCAGGTTTTTGGTCATCCTGCATTATCTGACTTTCCTTTTACGTTTACTCCAAAGAAAGCCGCCGGTGCTTCCAAACCTAAACTTGAAGGCGAATTATGCTTTGGTAGAGATCTTCGGCTGTTTGCTGAGGCTTTGAATGAGCATGAACCGAATCGCTTAAATCTGGAATGGATTATTGAGGCTTATCTGAACTTTCCCGAAAAAGATAAATTCTTCAATAATTACTTTGACAAACTTGCTGGCAACTCTACACTTAGAAAGCAGATTGAGGACGGATTAAGTGCAGAACAAATCAGAGCTAGTTGGAAAACCGAGCTGGATAAATACAAAAAAATCAGGATAAAGTATTTACTTTATCCTGATTTTCAGTAGATTGAAAGCCATTTCCTGACTTCTATAAAAAATTACAAAGTTTTTCCCGGATAAACTTTCAATGCTTCTTCCAGCACTTTCATAGATTGTTTAAGGTCTTCTACTTTAAGCACATAGCTAATTCTTACCTCATCTTTTCCACGTCCTGGAGTAGAATAAAATCCACTGGCAGGCGCCATCATCACTGTTTGACCTTCGTAATTAAAGTCTTCGAGCAACCATTGGCAAAATCTGTCAGAGTCGTCAATTGGCAGCTGGGCCACCACATAAAAAGCGCCTTTCGGTGTAGGGCAATAGGCACCATCCATCTTGTTAATCGCTTCAACAACAGCATTTCTGCGATTTAGGTATTCTTCCAGCACCTCTTCAAAATAACTGTCAGGAGTTGCAATAGCGGCTTCTGCGGCTACTTGTCCAAATGTCGGCGGACTTAGACGCGCTTGGGCAAACTTTAAAGCCGTCCGCATCACTTCTTTATTTTTGGAAATCATACAGCCAATACGCATACCACAAGCGCTATAACGTTTTGAAACTGAGTCAATCAAGATTACATTATCATCAATTCCTTCAAGATGCATGCAGGAATAATGCTCATGTCCATCATAGCAAAACTCACGATAAACCTCATCGGCGATAAGGTAAAGATCATGTTTAATAACCAACTGTCGCAGAGTTTCCAGCTCTTCTTCATTATAAAGGTATCCAGTAGGGTTGTTTGGGTTACAAACCAAAATCGCTTTGGTTTTGGGTCCAATGGCCTTTTCAAAATCTGCTATAGGTGGCAAGGCAAAACCGGTGTCAATAGATGAAAAAATTGGTTTCACATTTATTCCAGCATTGGTAGCAAATCCATTGTAATTGGCATAAAAAGGCTCAGGAATA
>CAZOEV010000773.1:0-1613 GCA_964578915.1 uncultured Lentimicrobiaceae bacterium | reverse complement strand
AATCACAAAGGCAATAAACACTATCTCGTAATTTTTCATTACCTTAAACAGCTTAATATTAAACAATTAGAGCAATTATTAAAACAAGGAAAACTTAGCTTTGCTTCTGAGAAACGCATGCTGAAATACCTCGGACTGATGCCAGGTAGCGTATCTCCTTTTGGGCTTATCAACGACACCGAAAAACATGTACAACTATTTATTGATGAAGACCTTATAAAAGCTAAAAACCTTAGTTTTCATCCTAATATTAACACAGCTACTGTTGCAATCAGCAAGGACGATTTCATGAAATTTTTAAACTATCAGGGAAATATGTTTACTGTTATAAGTTTCAATCCCACTTAAAACAAAGTTTCTTGAAATCACTCTCTATTAAGGGTTTAAAAAACATTTCCATCTAACTTTCAAAGCTATTGAAAGCCAATGTTAAACAAGCAATAAACGGAAGAACTACTGTAAATCATCCAGCTTTTTTAGCTAATTTTGTGCACCTATTTATAAGCAGAAAATCTAAACAGTAAGAAATATGTCAGAAGATAAAATAAACATCAATGTACAGTCGGAGATCGGTGAGCTTGAAGCTGTTATCATTCACACTCCCGGCCCGGAGGTAGAAAACATGACGCCCGAAAATGCTGCCCGCGCCTTGTATAGCGACATCCTTAACCTCAGTGTAGCGCTACCCGAATACAACGAGTTTAAAGCTATACTAGAAAAAGTGGCCAAGGTTTTTGACGTAAAAGATTTGCTTAACGACATACTCAGTATTGATAAAGTTAGAAGCAGTTTGGCCAATCAGATTTGCCGACAGGAAGCAGCCGAGGATGCCTGTACACTTTTAGAAAATCTGAACAACGAAGAGCTTGCCCGTCAATTGATTGAAGGGGTTGAAATGCGAAAAAACACCTTAACAAAATACCTTGACGACGAACGTTTCTCGTTACATCCGCTGCCTAACTTTTTCTTTACCCGCGATGCTTCATTCACTATGAATAATGAAGTGATAATCAGCCACATGGCCAGTCAGGTGCGCGAGCGGGAAGCCCTCATTATGGAAGCTATTTTCGATAACCACCCTGCCTTTGTTACCCAAACTGCAAACCCAATAAAAGGCTATGATAGCAGCGGCAAAGCCAGTATTGAAGGGGGTGATGTGATTATTGCGCGTCACGATATTTTCCTGAGTGGAATAAGTGGGCGAACAAGCAGCCAAGGAATTGACGCCTTGCTCCAACACCTCAAAACAAAGCCAGGAACAAAGCATCTTATTTTGCAGGAATTGCCTTATACGCCCGAGTCTTTTATTCATCTTGATATGGTCTTCACTTTTCTTGATAGAGACAAGTGTATGATTTTTGAGCCACTGATTTTACATTCAAGCCGCCACCTCACTATTCATATTATTATTGAAGATAATAAAGTGATTCAAATCAAGGAAGAAAAAGACATGCTCGATGCCCTGAAAAAATTGGGTATGGATTTGGAGCCCGTGCTTTGCGGCGGCAGTAAAGATATTTTTATCATGGAACGCGAACAATGGCAGAGCGGCGCAAACTTTTTCTCTATTGCACCAGGAAAAGTTATTGGATATGGCCGTAACACCTATACTA
>CAZOEV010000772.1:0-1618 GCA_964578915.1 uncultured Lentimicrobiaceae bacterium | reverse complement strand
AGTTTGTCCCGACATCATCCTGGCGCCCATTGGATAGGCCATGCCAAATTCGGCAGCGGCATCAGCATCAGCTTTGCGCACTTCCGGGTGATTTGCCAGGCCTAGGTAGTTATTCAAACTCCAGATTAGCCTTTCTTTGCCCCTAAATATCATCTTATTACTGATCTCACCTTCCAGTTTTGGAAACATAAAATAACCTTCTGCTTGATCGGCATATTGGCCTAAAGGGCCTAAGTTAACTGAACATTTATCAAATACATCCACGTCTGTAAAGTTTTAGTTTTTAGCCCGCAAAGGTAGTAATTTTAATGATTGCAATTGCTTCTTTTTATTGCTTTTGTAAAACGGGGCTTATCGCTGTATTAGCTATTTTTACCAGTTTTTTTATCATTTTTTAACGTTCCTAAACGCACTAAATTTGGAGTGCTTTCGTTAATTGTTTTTAGAGATTAAACGCTTCCCAATACATATAATAATGGAGCTGATGACTTTAAAACCTCAAAATAAAAAACCTGAAATTTCGATACTAATTTTATGTAATTTTGCGCCATGATAAAAAAACTGCTTTTTTTGATAAGCATCATAGGCTTGACAAGCCTGTTTTCGTGTGGTAATTATCAGAAACTTATCAAAAGTACTGACAATGAAGCAAAGTATGAAGCGGCAATAGACTTTTACGAGCGGAAGGATTACAGCCGTGCTTTAGAGCTGTTCGACTTGTTGCAAGCAGCCTACAGAGGCACAGCAAAAGGGGAAGACATCAGCTATTACACAGCTTACTGTTACTATCACATGAAAGATTATACCGTTGCCAGCTACTATTTTAAAAGGTATGTGCAGTCGTATCCGCAATATGCTAGGGCCGAAGAATGTTTGTATATGAGTGCTTATTGCTACTATTTAGACTCACCACGTGCTAGCCTAGATCAAACGAATACTTATCTAGCAATTAGCGAGTTACAGCTTTTTGCAGATACTTATCCAACCAGTGATAGGGTAGCTGAAGCCAATCAGTTGATTGATGATTTGAGAGAAAAATTGGAGCTTAAAGCATTTAATATCAGCGTGATGTATTATCGTATGCGCGATTATATGGCGGCAATAACTTCCTTTGAAGGACTAATGAAAAACTATCCCGACACTGATCGTAAAGAAGAAATTTTACATTATATGTCGCTTGCCTACTACGAATTTGCTGAAAATAGTGTGCTCGAAAAGAAAAAGGAACGCTATGAGGCAGCGGTAGAAACCTACAATAATCTTTTGTATTTATTCCCTGAAAGCGAATATCTGATTGATCTCGATCAATTGGATGCAAAAGCCAGAAAACGTTTAGAATCGTATCAATAATAATTTTATGGACTTTAAGAAGATTAAAACAGAAACGACTGCTGTTACCCGGCAGAAAGACCAGTTTTATGAAGGAACTGGAAATATTTACGAAACAGTAGCTATTTTGGCCAAACGTGCCAACCAAATTTCGGTTGACCTGAAAGAAGAGCTCAACAATAAAATTGCTGAGTTTGCAACTTCATCCGACAACCTGGAAGAGGTTTTTGAAAATCGTGAGCAGATTGAAATTGCGAAGTTCTACGAGCGTTTGCCAAAAACAACACTT
>CAZOEV010000771.1:0-1621 GCA_964578915.1 uncultured Lentimicrobiaceae bacterium | reverse complement strand
GGGAAAGCAAAGATGAAAAAGATAATTTGGAGGACGAAATTAAGAATAAGTTTGGTCAAAAAATCATCTACGCCCACCTGTTCAATAGTCAAATCAGCGGCCAGCTTTATCATGGCATCACTTTCCAAAAGCACTTCATAGCGCGACGGAAGCCCCAGTTCGCGGGCAAAAGTGCGGCTGAGCCGTTGCACGAAGGAATCGATGGTGCTTACATTAAAATCGCTGTACTGATGCAAAATCTGATGAAAAACCTGTGTAGTCCGCCGACGAATCTCTCCTTCATCTAATCCGCTATGTGTTATCAGATAGGGCAAAATAACATTTTGTATGGCAGGTTTTTCCTGCCCAGTAGAAAGCTCAAAAAGGGCTTCTAAAATCCTTTGCTTTAGCTCATTGGCGGCTTTATTGGTAAAGGTAACGGCTAAAATCTGCCGATAAACTGCTGGATTTTTTACGACCAGAAGCAGGTATTCGAGCACCAACGTAAAGGTTTTTCCGGATCCAGCCGACGATTTATATACCCTTAGGGCTTTCATCTTACTACCACCATTTTTGTGTGATAAAGTTGGTTGTCAGCAATAATCTGAAGCGTATAAATACCCGATTTCAAGTTATAATCAGTTGCTGATAACTTTAGTTTGTTTTCGCCTTTTCGCAAAGCGATGGATTGCTTAGCCACCAATATGCCTTGCAAATCATATATACTCAATTCAGCCTGACTTGAAGCTTTGGCCTGATGGCTGATGGTAAATAAATTGCTTGTCGGGTTTGGATAAACTGTTAATTTACTGCGTTCTGCGAATTGCGTATTTATGCCCACTGTAATAAAGCGCGCCGAATCTTGGTAAATAGCTGTCGAACCAACTTGTTCATCGATAGTAACTTGCAATAGCGGAATTCCAGTTTCTTTGGCCAGCCAGTGATATTCGGTATAGTTGCGTTGAATGGCTTGTCCGATGCCACCTTCCTCAATAAAAAGGCTGTCGTATTCGTCCACTTCCGAACGGTAGCGCAGCACTTCAAAAGTACCAAAAGGCGTGGTAAGGCTACCCCAGCCATCAATTTCATTTTCGCGTGAGCGCTCGATCATCAAGTATCCAACATCAGGCAGACCAATTTCGAGCCCGGCCTCGCCATTCCAGCTTTGGCCATAAGTCATCGGAAATTGATAAATTTCATCTGCATCAGCAAATTTTAATGGTAGTGGCGTGCCTTCAAAAATAATTCCGTAGCCCGCATCGGTATATGAATTATTGTTGTTCTGCAAAAAGCGATACGCCTCAGCGCTTGGCAAGCCGGGCAAAAGACTAGAAGGATTGAATTTGGTGACCAGATTTGCGCTGGTAATAAAAAATGGCCAAAAAGTTACCGGCGTTTCCGTGACGGTGATAAAAGAATCAACGCGCTGTTCTATTGGAATAAGGGTGCTGAAATTCCAATTGTAATCAGGGCCTGTTCTGGAAAAATCAAACTCGTCCATATTGAATGCAATGCTCGATCGCAGCGTATCGCCGGGAACAGGCATATCCGAAGATGTAATGCTAATTTGACCAATAGCGTTTATGGCAATAAAAAGTGAGAGTAGTAAAGTTATTTTTTTCATAATGGGTTATTATTTGCG
>CAZOEV010000770.1:0-1621 GCA_964578915.1 uncultured Lentimicrobiaceae bacterium | reverse complement strand
TGGAAGATTTGAATATCTTCGACTGTACCCATCTGGCCCTGGCCATCAATAAAGTCGCCTACGCGATAAGGTTTAAATAGCAGGATGATAATTCCGCCGGCAAAGTTGGAGAGGCTGCCTTGCAGCGATAAAGCAATGGCTACTGAGGCAGCACCGAGAATAGCAATAAAAGAAGCCATTTGCACGCCTGCAATGCCCAGTACAGTGATTATCACCACGATTTTGAGTAAGATACTCAAAAAGCTTTTCAAAAATCCGCGCAGCGAAGGCTCCACATGACGGCGTTCCATCAGCTTGTCGAGCACCTTACTGATGCGAGCCGCAGCCCATAAACCGAGAATTAGGAATAGAATAGAACCGACAAGCTTGAAGCCGTAAGTAACCGCAAAATCCATCAACATTGAGCTTAGTGCAGGCAGATCAACGCTGATATTGTTAAAAGTTTCATCCATGATTTAAAATGTTTGGTTAGTATTTTGGAGAGATTTGCGCGGCAAATGTACAAAAATATCAATATAAAATACTAATGAGTTGATTTATAGTGGATGATGACAAGGTTAAAGCTTTTTGGGACGCGATTTGCTTATGATCTCTGGCATAAATGTCGTGCCTTGTCAAGCTTGGAAGGGCTGGTGATTGTGAGGGCTTGGGAGCAATTTTGTGAAGTTTCAGTGTGTAAAAAGACCTGCAATAAGGCCTTTTTTCGGCTTTCCCGTATCATCGTGCCTCATTACGGGACAATAATTCTGAGAGCCTGTCTGCCGAGCCTGCCTGAGCAGACAGGCCAGGCAGGCAAAGCGATTCAGGATGGATAAAACACACAAATCTTGTATGCCTAAAAAAATATTTTTCAAAAAAACTTGCTTTTTCAAAAAGCATGAGTAATTTTGCTACTCTTAAAACGAAACCAATAATATCTCACATTAAAACCAATTTTCAACCAGCAACCAGAATAAAACGTTTTATGCCCGAATTAATAAATTTTAAAGACATCGAATCCAGAATCGTTACTATTCATGATCAGAAGGTAATGTTAGATAGAGATGTAGCTTTGGTTTATGGGGTTGAAACAAAGCGGATCAATGAGGCAGTAAAAAATAACCCTGAACGCTTTCCTGATGGGTATGTTTTTGAACTGACTGAAAATGAAATAAATAAACTGGTCGAAAATTTCGACCGGTTCCATTCTCTTAAACATTCAACTGTACAACCCAAGGCCTTTACAGAAAAAGGATTGTACATGTTGGCCACAATACTTAAAAGTAAAAAAGCGGTTCACACTACCCTGGCTATTATAGAAACCTTCACAAAGGTAAGAGAACTTACAAATCTGGTAAAAGAGTTATCTACCAACCCTGAAAAAGAACGGCAAACTAAACTAATGGGACGCAGCGGTGAGATTATGGCTGATATTCTGGGCGATGACCTGCAACTACATCACCCAAGAAACATGAGATCAACTAAAACAAAAAACCACAGAAATCTGCTCCGAAATAGCAAACTTCATCAAATACCTCAAAAACTCCAGCCTCAAAGGCTCCAAATATAAAACCAATGAATAAAAGAAATTCAAAGATTCAATTTCTGCGCGTCGTTCCTCCTCGCAGAATTCAAAAATTCA
>CAZOEV010000769.1:0-1622 GCA_964578915.1 uncultured Lentimicrobiaceae bacterium | reverse complement strand
ATCCTGATCAATATGGACAAATTATAGACTATCGTTCAGCAGTTGCTATGTTGAAAGAAAAAAGTATTCAGGTGGTTGTTGCAGCTGATATTTTAAGCTTAGCATTACTAACGCCTCCTGGCGAATGGGGTGCTGATGCCGTTGTGGGAAATACACAACGTTTTGGTGTTCCAATGGGCTTTGGTGGCCCACATGCCGGATATTTCGCTACACACGATGCCTACAAAAGAACCATCCCAGGAAGAATAATTGGTGTTTCAAAAGATGCCAACGGCAATCGTGCTTTAAGAATGGCCTTGCAAACCCGCGAGCAACATATCAAACGCGAAAAAGCTACTTCAAATATTTGTACAGCTCAGGCGCTGTTGGCCTCAATGGCTGCTTTTTATGCCATTTTTCACGGCCCAAAAGGCATTAAAAATATTGCCCGTCACATTCATATTCTCACCAATGTTTTGGTTGTTGAAATGAAAAAAGTGGGTGTTAAGCAACTTAACACAAACTATTTTGATACGCTCAGATTTGCGTTACCAGAAAATGTGAAAATGCCTCAACTGACTGCATTGGCAGCGGAACATGAAATGAATTTCCGTGTTATTAATGAGCGTGAGTTTGGTGTCAGCCTAAACGAAACAACAAGTCTCGCTGATGTAAATGAGATTGTGTCGATACTCTGCAAGCTCACCAATCAAAAGCATACGGCTTATGTCTGCGTACCTTCTGAATGTGAAATTCTAAACGCGATTCCTTCAGAATTGATGCGTAAAAGTGACTTTTTGACGCACGAAGTATTTAGTCGTTATCATTCAGAGACTGATATGATGCGCTATCTTAAGAAATTAGAAAACAGAGATTTAGCCTTGAATCGCACGATGATTCCGCTGGGCTCATGCACCATGAAACTGAATGCAGCTGCCGAGCTATTCTCATTGAGCTGGCCTGAGTTTGCTCAGTTACACCCTTTTGTACCAGCAGATCAAGCAGCTGGATATCACGAATTGATCACAACACTGGAAAAGGATTTGTGCGAGATTACAGGTTTTGATACCATGTCTTTTCAGCCCAACTCTGGTGCTAGCGGCGAATATACTGGCTTATTGGTTATCAGGGCTTACTTGGATTCCATTGGCGAAGGCCACCGTAATCTGTGTTTGATTCCTTCATCAGCACATGGCACCAACCCTGCTAGCGCTGTAATGGCCGGAATGGAAGTGTTGGTTGTAAAATGCGATCAACTGGGTAATGTTGACATGAATGACTTGCGTGAGAAAGCCGCTGCCAATAAGGAAAAATTAGCCGCAATCATGGTTACTTATCCTTCTACACACGGTGTTTACGAGACTGGAATCCGTAAAATTATGGATATCATCCACGAAAATGGCGGCCAGGTGTATATGGATGGCGCCAATATGAATGCGCAGGTTGGACTTACAAATCCAGGCTTTATAGGAGCAGATGTTTGCCACTTAAATTTACATAAAACTTTTGCTATTCCTCACGGAGGTGGTGGTCCTGGTGTTGGTCCTATTGGTGTGGCGGCGCATCTTTCACCGTTTTTGCCGGGGCATAAACTGGTTAAAACCGGAGGCGATAAAGCCATCACAGCGGTGTCAGCAGCGCCT
>CAZOEV010000768.1:0-1631 GCA_964578915.1 uncultured Lentimicrobiaceae bacterium | reverse complement strand
GGTTGAAAAATAAAGCTGCAGCTACCAACAAGCCCGACAAAATATAATAGGAAAGCGCAAAGCTTCCTACTAACAGTTGAGCGATGCTAAGCTTTCGTGTTTTATTCTCGATTGAAGTTGTCATATTAATAAGGAGTGCTAAGCATGTATTTTATTGCATTTGATCCCGAAATCTGAGATACAGCAAAATGAAAACGGTGGTCAACAACAAAGGAAACATCGGAAAAGTGTCCATAGGTTTGTATATATAAATCGTTGACACGATAAGCATCAACAGTTGTGCAATGGCATACAAATGAAAACCTGCACGCCGTAGCTTCCACATAAAACGTACACCATTATAAGAGATAATTTGCAAAAGCCCGGAAATGATAAAATAATTCCGGTTGACTTTAGCAAACAAATCAAAATTGTACTCCAACGCTTGAAAAGCTTCATCCTGAAGGGCATCAAGAATAAGGTCGTGATTAAAATACACAAACAAATTGCTTACAGCACCTAAACCACCGCCTATAAAGCTTAGAATACATAGGAAGCTTAGCAATTGCGGACGCTTTTTAGGCAGTGTAATATTCATACTGTATTGAGTTTATGTATTGTGTTACTTAAATAATCATTTATCAAAACTTCCAGTTAATCAATAACAAAACTAATGTTACAGATGCACGAGCCGCAAAAACTAAAAAATTTGCACAGTCTTTTTCCAATTGATCAACTGCGCAATCAAAGGCCATTGTGTAAAATCAGAAGCTAAATTAAGTTTTTTAGCAAGAATAACAAGTTCCACACCACTTTTTAAATCGAAATCAGATTTTTACAATCACTAAGCTCTTAATAAAATCTTAATTTTGCCACCTAAAAACCATATAAAACATGAGTAAAATTACCCTAGACAGCCTACAAGATGAAATTGTGCATTCAGCAGCAATCCTAGTTTATTTTTATAGTGACCGCTGCGCACCCTGTATCAGTTTGCGCCCCAAAGTTGAGAAATTATTAAAAGAAGAATTTCCGGAAATGAAACTCATTTTTGTTGATTCAGAAAAACAGCCAGAAATCGCCGCACACTTCAGTGTTTTCGCAAATCCTACGCTACTGCTGTTTTTTGACGGCCACGAACACCAACGCTTAAGCAAATACGTCTCTATTTCTCAACTTTCGGAAGTAATAGATAGACCTTACCACTTGCTACTTGACTAAAAAGTTTGCCCGAAAATAATCTGTACATATTAATAGATAAAAAGGCCATTGATGATTTTCAATGGCCTTTTCATTTTTATATCTCATTGGTAATCGCATCAGGAATTTCCAAAGGAACCTGACGCAAAAACTCCACAGAGTGCGCAATTTCAAGATACATTACTTTATCATTGGTAATAAAATCGACCTTTTCGCGGTAGGCGGCAACAAATTTCTCCAGAAAATCAGATGACTTTGCAGGGCGTCTAAATTCTATTGCCTGCGCTGCATTAAACAATTCGATTGCCAAAATACGCTCCAGATTTTCCACAACCCGCAAAGCTTTGGTGGCTGCATTGGCGCCCATACTCACATGATCTTCCTGACCCTGAGAAGACACGATAGAATCTACAGAGGCCGGCGTGCAAAGCTGTTTATTCTGACTCACCAAA
>CAZOEV010000767.1:0-1632 GCA_964578915.1 uncultured Lentimicrobiaceae bacterium | reverse complement strand
CACCGGCGGCAGCTACAAAAATCATTTGACCGCCGCACGCTTGAGCAAACATATTCTGGAAGATAAAAACGGTACGCAAACTGTCGGATCTCCATTCCTTTTGTGGGATGATCCAATGCTGGGAATTTGCTGGGACAGCAAAAAGAATGTTGACGCGGCTTTTCCTGAAAAAGCAGTTAAATTGTATAATTCAATATGTGAAGATTTGGCTGACCAGCGCGACGACAATGCCGCCGCGGACATCAATCATGCCTGGCTTTTAGCTGACTTCCTGCGTATGAAAGTGGCTTTCCGGCGTGATCTGCTGGCGGCCTATGAAGCTGGCGACAAAAGTTCCATGACCATACTGGCTGATGAGGCATTGCCTAAAATGATAAGCGCCTGCGAAGCTATCAGTGATTCCATCCGTAAGATGTGGCATAAGTGTTTTAAACCATTTGGGCTGGAAGTTCTCCAGATTCGTCAGGGCGGACAAACTCTCCGTCTAAAAGAAGCGCAATGCCGGATCAGGGAATATATTGCAGGGGTGATGGATTCTCTTCCTGAACTAGAAGAAAAAACAACTGAGCCGACCAATGATAATGTGTACAAATGTATAGCCACAGGAAGCACACATATTTAATTATCACAAAAAAATAGTGGAGCTCTCATAACGGGACGCTCCACTTTTTTATAGATTATTATTTAGAATGTCGACTCGTTGTCAAATGCCTTGGATTGACTGTCAAAAGGATTTTTGTTAAAATCAGCGTCTTCGGCTTTAAAGGACTTTGCCTGCGCTTTAAATGTGCTGCTCTTAAACTTACTGGTCATTGCTAAGTCCTTATAATATTGGGGATGTATTACTTTGGCTTTTTTCATGTCTTTTTTAGCCGCCTCAGTATTGCCTAATTTTTGATTTGCAACACCCCGATTGTAATAGGCATTCCCATATTTTGGATTGATATTAAGAGCCGATGTAAAATCCTTCAAAGCATTTGGAAGGTTTCCCTTTTTAGCATGGGCCATGCCGCGGTTATTATAGGTAGTAGCGTTTTTCTTGTCAAGTCCAAGAGACGATGTAAAGTCCTTGATAGCATTTTTCAAATTACCCATATCACTATGGGCAACGCCGCGGTTATTGTAAATTTTCGCATCTTTCGGTTTATATGAAAGAGCTTTGGTATAATCCTCTATAGCTGAAGCAAATTTCCCCATATCGTGTTTAGAGTTGGCGCGATTATAATACGACGAGGCGTGTTTAGGATCGATATTAAGAGCTGAAGTAAAATCTTTAATCGCTTCAGCAAATTTCCCCATGTGTTTCTGGGCAATTCCGCGATTATTATATGCGGCTACGCTTTTAGGATTAAAATTAAGCGCTTTCGTATAATTCGCGACAGCATTTTTGTAGTCACCTTGATGATAAGCCGACCTGCCCTGCGAAAATGAACTCTTAAAATCCCCCTGCGCGTTAGCTTGAACAAATGCGGCAAAAACAACAAATCCGAAAAAAATCTTTTTAAACATTTTTAATCTCCTTTTTAGTTATGCTTACATTATCATTTTTTATATGTAATTTCAATAGCTGATATGTATTTTAATTCAACGCCGCCCGATTACTAGGGTGTAAATGGCTTTTACACCTGAATT
>CAZOEV010000766.1:0-1632 GCA_964578915.1 uncultured Lentimicrobiaceae bacterium | reverse complement strand
TCAATCATGCTTAGATTACCTGTAGTACCGCCCCATGGCGTTTTATTTACAGTAAGTATTTGTCCCTCATATACATATAGGTTATAGACTCCAATCCCACCTTCACCCATATTTATTTCCTCTATAAGTTCGTAGGTTATAGCATCAATCACAGCAACAGAACCTTCGGTGCTGCCATAAGCACCCGGAACAGCTACAAAAAGCTTGTCGTTAGACACAACTATTCCAGCAGTTTCACCAGAAATACCTTCCACGGTAGCTTTCAGTTCCAGCGTATTTCTGTCAAAAACCTTCAAAAATCCACTGGTTTCAGGATACTGAACCGACATAAATAAATCATCACCAACTACTTCCAACAGATTTGCACCTGAAACAGCAGTAGCAGCTAACCTTGTTTCACTCACGAGATCATAAGCAACTAAAGAGTCAGTCGCTGCAACATACAGGATATTTTCATGGATTTTGGCTTCCTGAACAGCATGCGTATAAATCGTTCCAATCGGCACATTGTCAGTTGTTTGCGGGTCATATTGCGTTATTTCCACAAAATCGTTTGGATTAGAAAATGCGCCTCCAGTTACTACATAAAGATGCGATTGCTCAGGTGTTTGAGCCATGCTTATCGCGCTAAAAATCAAAAGAAACGCGAGCTGTGAAAGCCAGAAAATCGTAAATTTTTTCATAAAAAAAGTTTTAAGGTTAAAAAAATTACCTCAAAACTGTCAGGAGAAAATGTGCCGAAAGTGCCTTAGACTTTTACCGTCGGCTAGCTCTTATCCCGAAAGCTTTGCTAAACAAGACAATGGCAGGTCTTCTGACTTACTCCCTTCCGGCGCCTTCCCACCCTATGATTTAGGACAGTGGCTGAGATTACCGAAAGAATTTAAAGAGCTTACAGCAGCGGGAACTGTTCAGGATTTACACCTGATTCCCTATTATGTCGAAAGTTTTGCACAGTCAACACCAATTATCTTCTGCAAAAGTAGCAAACTTTGTTTGATTGCATAGCAGAAATTATTGCGTAAGGTTTTTTTCTAATTTGTTTCCAATGCGCAACATTGGCAAAAGTATTGCTAGAAGTTTATTGAAAAATGCTAATTTTACCGCATCAAAATGTTGTTTTCTTATGAAACCTGTTGTCAAATCAGTTTTTTTTGTCGCTTTAATAGCTTTATCATTTTACTTTATCACAGGCTGTTCCCCAGCAAATTCTAACCCTATTGCAGGAAGAACAGCAGGCAAAAACAAAGCATCCTTCAATGCTGCAAGCCCAAAAAGCCAGCCTGTTCCCAAAAAATTTGTCATTAGAAACGGACGCAAAACCTATCTCGGGCAAATAAAACCCAAATGATTTCAGTTTTGACACACCTTATTTATAAGCAAAAAAAGCAGCCTAAATATATAATTCAGGCTGCTTTTTTAATGTATTCTGCTTCGACCTAGGATTCTAGCATAGAAGGATAACCGTAGTCAGTAGGCGGGTTAAAGTTTTCTTTGATTGTTCGTGGAGAAACCCAACGCAATAAATTCAAGTAAGAACCTGATTTATCGTTTGTTCCAGAACCTCTGGCACCGCCAAAAGGCTGCTGACCAACAACAGCTCCGGTTGGTTTGTCATTAATATAGAAGTTA
>CAZOEV010000765.1:0-1632 GCA_964578915.1 uncultured Lentimicrobiaceae bacterium | reverse complement strand
TCTTTCTTTTGCTTTCCGTGGCAACGACACTGTGCGTGAGGCGATTCATGCCGTTTTCCTTTATCATGCCATTAAAGCCGGAATGGATATGGGCATTGTAAATCCGGGAATGTTGCAAATCTATGACGAAATAGCCCCTGATCTGCTGAAACTTACCGAAGATCTGGTACTCAACCGCCGCAAAGATGCCACCGAACGTTTGCTGAATTTCGCAGATCAAATTCAAAATACGGAAGCCAAAGCTGAAAAAATTGACGCCTGGCGCGAATTATCTTTGCACGAACGCATCAAACACGCCATGGTTAAAGGTATTGCAGAGCATATTGAAGCAGATACTTTGGCCATCAGGCCAGATTTTCCCAGGGCACTTGATGTGATTGAAGGCCCGCTGATGGACGGTATGGGAATCGTTGGCGAGCTTTTTGGCAGTGGGAAAATGTTTCTTCCGCAAGTAGTAAAAAGTGCTCGCGTAATGAAGAAAGCCGTTGCCGTGTTGCTGCCGTTTATCGAGGCCGAAAAGGTGCTCGGAAGTTCCAGCTCGGCTGGAAAAATTTTGCTGGCAACCGTAAAAGGCGATGTGCACGATATCGGCAAAAATATTGTGGGTGTGGTGCTGGGCTGCAATAATTACGAAGTTATCGACCTGGGCGTGATGGTGTCTTGCGAAAAAATTCTGCAAACCGCTATCAAAGAAAATGTTGACATCATTGGATTGAGTGGACTAATCACACCTTCGCTGGAAGAAATGGTATATGTAGCCAGCGAAATGGAACGCCAAAATATGAATATCCCAATACTGATTGGCGGCGCAACTACTTCTGAAATTCATACCGCGGTAAAAATTGCGCCAGCCTACAGCCAGCCTGTTGTGCACGTGCGCGACGCCTCCAAAGTAACGCAGGTGATTGGAAGTCTGTTGGCAGAAGATCAGAAATCAGCGACTTATTTCGCTGGAATTTCCGACCGCTATGAAATGTTGCGCAACAAATATCAGCGTTCACAGTCAAAAGATGTATTTGTGTCCCTTGAGGAAGCCCGTAAAAACAAGTTTAATGCTGATTTTTCAATTGAAAACATTTATCAGCCCAAACAGAGCGGACTAAGGGTTTTCGAGGATGTTGATCTGGAATTGCTTATACCTTATATCGATTGGACTTTCTTCTTCCATTCATGGCGCCTCAATGGCAAGTTTCCGCAGATTTTTGATGATCCTATAAAAGGTACGGAAGCCAAAAAACTCTACGATGACGCCCTGCAAATGCTGGAACTTATTAAAAGCCAAAAATTGCTAACCGCTAAAGCTGTAGTGGGTATTTTTCCGGCTAATTCGGTGGGCGACAGTATTGAAATTTATCATCCGGAGAAACCAGATGAATTACTGACGCGCTTCGAGTTTTTGCGTAACCAACAGCAAAAAGAGAAAGATTTTCCGAATCTCTGTCTCAGCGATTTTATTGCCCCAAAGGACAGCGGCATCACGGATTATTTGGGTGGTTTTGTAGTTTTGTTCTAATAATGCGTATATTTTGTGTAGGTGGGTCATAATATTGGAAGTCGAGCTTGATAATAAAAAACAAATATACAAAAGGTAAATTCAAAAGTCAAGAGATGTTTTTTTAATTAAACCAATAT
>CAZOEV010000764.1:0-1633 GCA_964578915.1 uncultured Lentimicrobiaceae bacterium | reverse complement strand
CATCCCGTAGTCTGAACCGCTTCCGCCGTACAACTTTTGCCATTCAATTTCCAGCCCGGCATCCAGCTTTACAGCCCAAACATCATCTTGCCCTCCGTGGTAGTCGCCTTCCACCATGCCTTCCACCTCAGAAGCCTTACTAGCAAAAAAGAAACCTCCATCGCGAGTCTCAACGATGTCAAAGATATTGTTCTGACCAATATTACCAAATACACGACTTTGTAGTATTTCTCCATCAGGATTGATAATCAACAACCAATTATCAAGGTAGCCATAGTTGACTGGCACATCTCCATCACCAGAAGTTGTAGCACTATAAGCTAGTATATTGCCATCACTTAACAGCTTTAGTCTTGCACCGTATTCTTCTCTGCTTCCACCATAACAGCGTTCCCAGATGATATTGCCCTCGATGTCGATTTTTACGATCCATCGATCTCCACCACCGTGGTTACCAGACTGCACATCGCCATCGTTAGAATATGTTTTAATACTAAGGTAGTAATAACCCTGCTTGTCGGATAGTATATCTCCGGGCAACTCTTCATATGATCCGCCATAAATACGCTTCCATAAAAGATTGCCTTTTCTATCAATATGATACACAATCACATCACGAAAACGATCAAAATTGGGGTCAACATTGTAAATTCTTGCCAGCACAAGATATCCCTGGTGTGTTTCAGCAATTGCTGCTGCTTCTTCAAACCACTCACCACCATAGCATTGCTGCCAACTTATTTCCCAGTTTTCCTGAGCATGCAAGGCAGTACTGTTAAGTAAAATAATTAGAAAGAAGGTAGAAAAAAAAAGGAAGAATTTATTGTCTTTCATCTTTTTAATAATAATGTTTCCCGCTATGCCGTGGCATAGCGGGAAACTGTGAAACCTAATGGATAACTAACTTCACGGTTTTTTGCATACCAGCTGTCTTAAGTACACAGCTATATACGCCTGCAGGAAGCATACGGATATCAAGCAATTGAGTTCCCTGTTTGTCTTGCAATTGAATCCTTTGCACCAGCCTTCCCATGCCATCATAAATTTCCAAGCTAGCATTTACATCATCGGTTGGCAATTGCCAGCTAAACTGTGTCCACTCAGTTGCCGGATTTGGTTCAGCTTTGAGTTGCAGACCCATAGCTTCGGCCAGCTTGTCGGCAGAAATCGGTTTTGTTGATTTAAGGACAACTGATTCGGGTACATCCGGGCATTCAAAATAATGCTGTCCGTATGCATACTCCAAAATGGCTTTGGCTTGGCTACTTGCCTGGGTCATGCCGTTTTCGGCCAGGGCGTTGTTAGCTTCTTTCATCTTGTTATATTTCGAGTTTACATTCATCTTTGAACAATAATTTTTCCTGAATAATGATGGCCTTCAAACTCCATCTTATAAAAGTAAATCCCTTGCTTAAACTGCCTTAAGTCAAGCACTGTTTTGGCAGAAGTTATTTGTTTCGTAGCTTGGTTACGGCCAAATATGTCGTGGATTTCAAGGAGTGCTTCTACTGTGCCTGTTTTACTTGGGATTTCGAAAATGACATAATCTACTGCCGGGTTGGGATAAACCTTCAGTATCACCGATTCGTCCTGCTGCGCCTGAAGCCCAACGCAGCTATACACCATGCTGGTT
>CAZOEV010000763.1:0-1637 GCA_964578915.1 uncultured Lentimicrobiaceae bacterium | reverse complement strand
CCAGCCTTAGATTCCTGCTTGCTACAACCGTTTTCTCATAATTCTTAATACTTCCTGCGTAATAACATTCCAAATCGACCAAATAACTTGTGTTGAAAGGCATTTCTTCGGGAAATAATTCAAAAAGCTTTTCACTTTTAAACACATAATAGTCTAAAGAATTATAACTTTTCCAGCCTTTAGCTAGGTAATCAAATTCATATTCGCCATCTTTATACTTCTTAATGAGTACGTTGTATTGCTTATCATCAATCATAATTTTACGCAAAGTTATTTCGGTAAAATTATCCAAGCCCAACTCCTCAACAGCAGGCAAGCGGGTATTGTTATTGTGGCTATCCGTATAAGGAATTTTATTGTCGCTGTAAGCCCACTTTCCATTATCCTGCATAGACCAACCACGGGCTGAGGTTATACTTGATTGGACGGGGCTAAGTATTGAAAAGTCCTGTAAATCAATATACTGCTCATCCTGCTGCGCAATAAGAGAAAGCGAAAAAATCAATAACAATAAACTTAATATCTTTTTCATAGGTTGTTTTCGGTTGATTTAAGAGTGCCGAACTGAGTAAATCAAAGCAAAAGTAGTAATTATGGAGTAAAAATAGACATTAAATGCGTATTTCCTACAAACTTAAACATCAATTTATTAATAGAGTTATTAACAAACCCTCAAAAATCGCTTTTGTTTCTAGAATTCCAAAAATAAATCAGGACAGCAATTTGGCTAAAATTAATTTTCTGGCAGCTTCAAGGCCTTCTACAAACTTTCCGCCAGCAGTGGCTAATCCGGGCTGGCCTCCGCCACCTCCTTTGATTTCACGGCCAGCTTCCTTTACTAATTTTGATGCATCCCAGGCCTTTTCGCTAACCAATTTATCACTAATCATGATACACAGTGCAGGTTTTTCATTTTGTACTCCGGCTAGCACAGCGACTATGTCTGCGTTCAGTTGTTTGAGCACCAATGCTATTTGACGAAGATCATCAAGTCCTGCATCTTTTACAATTTCATTGATCAAAAGAAAGCCATCCTTTCTCTCTGCTTTTTTAAATAGTATTTCAGCAGCTGCTTCTGCTTTTTCTTTTTGGAGTTTTTCAATTTCTTTTTGTGCCTGTTGCAGTTGTGCGCTTAGCTGAGTTACGCCTTTGACGGGTTCGCCCGTACTTTTAATAAGGTCTTTTATTTGCTCCAATTGGTCTTGCAGGTTCAAAACATAAGCTTCTGCGGCAAATCCGGTAACAGCTTCTACTCTTCTGATACCAGCAGCAATTGCTCCTTCCGAAACAATTTTAAACAATCCAATTTGTCCGGTAGCGCCCACATGCGTGCCGCCACACAACTCAACCGAGTATTCACGATCAAAAGATACAACCCGAACACTGTCGCCATATTTTTCACCAAAAAGTGCCATAGCACCCATTGATTTGGCTTCTTCAATCGGAATATTCTCTAAGGTTTCGTTGGCTATGTTTTTACGAATATTTTCGTTTACCATTGCTTCGACTTGCCTGATCTCGTCGGAAGACATTTTGCTAAAGTGGCTAAAATCGAAACGCAGACGCTCGGTATTTACTAATGAACCTTTTTGCTCCACATGCGAACCGAGCACCGACCGCAAAGCGGCGTGCATAAG
>CAZOEV010000762.1:0-1639 GCA_964578915.1 uncultured Lentimicrobiaceae bacterium | reverse complement strand
AGCTTCTGAAACACTTGCAAATAAGGAAGTGGACAATTCAAAGCCTCAAAAATATTATATAATATACGGCAGCTTTGCCTTGGAATCAGATGCCAAAGAGGCTGTAAAACGTTTTAACAATAGCGGATTTAAGGGCTCAGAGATTCTATCGAGCGGCAATCGCTTTCGGGTTTCACTCAGCAAACACGACAACCTGAAGGAAGCGATGGCTTTTAAAGAAAAACTGAGTGCTTCCTATAAAGATGCTTGGATATTAAAAGAATAATAAGCCCAATCAGCATCAGCTGATTGCAAGGGCTTTTTTACCAACTTCTAATTATTACTGCCTTAAAACCATTTATCCCAAAACTTGTTTAGATTCCATGAAAGAAAATATTGCTCTGTTTTGGTTTCGGCGTGATCTGCGTTTGGACGACAACCGTGGGCTTTTTGAAGCCTTGCAAAGCGGCTTTAAAGTGCTGCCAATTTTTATTTTTGACACACTCATTTTGGATAAACTTGAGAATAAAGAAGACGCGCGCGTGCAGTTTATTCTCCAACAAATAAGTCAGCTCAATAAACAATTAAAACCAGTTGGATCTGGCATAAAGGTTTTTCATGACACTCCCGCAAATGCATTTAATCAACTAATTGAATCATATCAAGTTAAATCAGTTTACCTAAACAAAGACTACGAGCCTTACGCCAGAGAACGTGATGCTGAAATTGAAGCTTTGTGCGACAAGAATAATATCGAATTCAAAGCCTTTAAAGACCAAGTAATTTT
The DNA here is from genome assembly GCA_964578915.1 of uncultured Lentimicrobiaceae bacterium. GTDB lineage: Bacteria > Bacteroidota > Bacteroidia > Bacteroidales > F082 > UBA5536. The sequence goes on along the minus strand of CAZOEV010000762.1, from coordinate 873 downwards.
TGAAGAAAGCGAGATTGTTAAAGACGATGGAAAGCCTTATACGGTTTTCACACCCTTCTCAAAAAAATGGAAAAAAGCATTAAATGATAGTTATTTATCGGCTTATAATTATCAAGAGTTTGCAGAAAACTTTTATCAAATAAACACGCAAACTCCTACTTTGGAAGAGATTGGTTTTAAGCCATCGGCAATAAAAATCCCAAAGCCGAAATTGGAAACTGAACGCCTGCAAACTTATGCCGACAACAGAAACACACCCGAAAAAGACGCCACCACAAAACTCGGTATTCATTTGAGATTTGGCACTGTTAGCGCACGTCAAATGGTAAAAAAAGCGTTGGCCACAAGCGAAACTTTTTTGAATGAATTAATTTGGCGGGAGTTTTTTATGCAGATTTTATTTCATTTTCCGCATGTCGAGAAAGGAAATTTTAGGTCGAAATACGATCAAATAGCTTGGCGAAATAACGAAGAGGAGTTTGAGAAATGGTGTCAAGGAAAAACCGGCTATCCATTGGTGGACGCGGGAATGCGTGAGCTAAACGCTACCGGATTTATGCACAACAGGGTACGAATGCTCACCGCTTCTTTTCTGACCAAACACCTGCTTATCGACTGGCGCTGGGGCGAAGCTTATTTCGCTGGAAAACTCTTGGATTATGAGCTGGCTTCCAATAACGGAAACTGGCAATGGGCAGCCGGAACAGGCTGTGATGCAGCACCTTATTTCAGAATATTTAATCCAACAGCACAACAAAAAAAGTTTGATCCCAAGGCAAAATATATCAAAAAATGGATTCCTGAATTCGAGGATTTTGGCTATCCACAAGCTATAGTAGATCACAAAATGGCACGAGAAAGAGCGCTTTCTAC
>CAZOEV010000761.1:0-1646 GCA_964578915.1 uncultured Lentimicrobiaceae bacterium | reverse complement strand
AAAAATCAATTGACTTAAAACGGCATTACGATTTCATCCCGCAAATTCTCTTCGCGAAAAGTCACCTTGGAAAAACGCACAAAGCCAAAACTATAGCAAATTTTTTCCAAAGAACTTTTTACCCGTCCTGTTCTAAAACTGGGCTATGAGGCAGTGCAAACTTGATCGATAATTTGACTGTAAATAATATCCGCTAGTGCCCAATAAAGTAGGTCTTCTTGTCGGATCTATAAATGGCAAAAAATGTACGGTCGATAATTGTAAATGATTTTGAAAATAAGGAAAGGGTTTTTGATGTAAGTCCTTTAGCAAAATGGTTTTATAAAGTACCCAACAACTCTTTCTTCGAATTTTTTTACTTACAGGACGTTTTAGCTTCAATAACTGAGCTTGGAAAGCCGGCAGTAATATATAAATTCTAAACTCTATTCAACTTTTGAAAATCCCTAAACAGCCCCAAAAAGTTTCATTACATCATCCTTATAGCTTTTACCTACAGGAAGTTTTGTGTCAGCAACTTCAATTAAATTGCCTTCTAAGGATAGTATCTCCCTAATAGCCACAATATACGATTTGTGTATTCTTACAAATTCATTTGCAGGAAGTGCATCTTCAAGTTCTTTCAGGGATGCCAGGGCAGTAATTTTTTTCTTTTGGGAATGAAAGGTTACATAGGCCCTTTGACCTTCAATGTACACTAAGTCGGTGAAGTTAATTTTATAAAACTTTCGGTCGGCTCGGATGGCAATATACGTACTTTCTATTTTTGCTTGGGCTTGCTCGCTCTCAAAGTGCTCGTCAACATCTGCCTTTTTTGGTTCCAGTTTATCAAAAACCTTATTCACGGCCTGAAAAAAACGGTCGAACGAAAAAGGTTTTAGCAAATAATCCACCACATTTAAGTTAAAGCCTTCTAAAGCATATTCCTGGTAGGCAGTAGTAAAAATCACTTCGGGTTTATTGCTTAGGCTTTTAATAAAATCCAAACCAGTAATATCAGGCATCTGAATATCGAGAAATAACAAATCGACTTTCCCCGATTTAATTAAGTCGATTGCTTTTAAAGGCGAATTAAACTCACCCAATAATTCCAATTGGGGAATTTTTGTAATGTAATTCTTTATGTATTCTCTGGCCAGCCTCTCATCGTCTATTACTAAACATTTTATTTTCATGCCCCTGTAAGTTTATGATATAAAAATACTTAATTCAACACAGTATTTATCCTTCCCTTCTGAAATATTCAATTCGTGCTTGTTAGGATAAATAATATTCAATCGATGTTGAACATTCTTAATACCGGTTCCACTGCCTTCAATTGGTTTATTACCGGCATCAAAACTATTTTCGATATAAAACAGCAGCTTTTGATCACTATCAGTTATGCTAATGTTTATATTTTCATCTTCTTTTTCTTCAATGCGACTATATTTAAAGGCATTCTCGATAAATGGAATAAAAAGCATGGGCGCTATTTCAACGTTTAGGTTCTTGATATCGTTCGTGAGTTTAATATTTTGTGTGTGCTCCGATTTCATCTGTTGAAAAGCAATATAGTTTTCGATGTAGTTAATTTCTGAGGATAGAGGCACTTGCTCTTTACTGCAATCGTAAAACACATAACGCAGCATTTCCGATAGTTTTAA
>CAZOEV010000760.1:0-1649 GCA_964578915.1 uncultured Lentimicrobiaceae bacterium | reverse complement strand
GCTACACCATAAGTAATATTGAAAAGAAGCCGGCCAAAAAATCACCCGCCGCGCCATTTACTACCTCCACGCTTCAGCAAGAAGCCAGCCGCAAGCTCGGTTTTTCGGTAGCCAACACCATGCGCGTAGCACAGCAGCTCTATGAGTCTGGTAAAATCACTTATATGCGTACCGATTCTGTAAATCTCTCTGATTTGGCGATAAACATGGCCAAAGAGGCAATTACAGACACTTATGGCGCAAAATATGTGAAAACCCGTAAATACAATACCAAAACCAAAGGAGCGCAAGAGGCGCATGAAGCTATCAGGCCTACCTACCTCAATCAGCCCGATGTGAAAGGTGGTGCCGATGAAAAACGTTTATACGACCTGATTTATAAGCGTACAATAGCTTCCCAAATGGCTGATGCACAATTGGAAAAAACGCAGGTAACCATTGATATTTCTACCAATAAAAAACAATTTACTGCGAAAGGAGAGGTTGTTCTTTTTGATGGCTTTTTAAAAGTTTATATGGAAGGCACCGACGATGAAAACGGTGAAGAAAATAGTAATTTGCTACCACCACTCAACAAAGGCCAGCAGCTTGATATGAACGAAATGACGGCTCAGGAGCGTTTTACCCGTCACCCGGCTCGTTATACCGAGGCGGCGCTGGTAAAGAAAATGGAAGAGCTAGGAATTGGACGGCCATCTACTTATGCACCAACAATTTCTACCGTTCAAAAACGTGGTTATGTAGTAAAAGAAGATCGCGAAGGCACGGTGCGAAAATATAAGGTGATGAGCCTGAAAAAGGATAAGCTGAGCGAAAAAACGGCCAGCGAAAATACTGGTGCAGAAAAATCCAAGCTGTTTCCAACGGATATTGGCACCTTAGTAAATAAGTTTTTGTGCCAGTATTTTGAAGGTATCATCGACTATAATTTCACGGCCAACGTAGAAAAGGAATTTGATGAAATTGCTGATGGTCAGAAAGAATGGAACCTGATGATTAGTGATTTTTATGGCCCATTTCATAAAAAAATTGAAGATACGACCGAAAATGCTGGGAAATTCAGTGGCGAAAAACTACTGGGGTTAGATCCAGAAACAGGTAAAAATATCTTTGTAAAAATTGGACGCTATGGTCCTATGGTGCAGCTTGGCGACACCGAATCGGAAGAAAAACCCAAGTTTGCCGGCTTGCGCAAAAACCAAACCATGGAAACCATCACGCTGGATGAAGCCCTTGATTTGTTTAGCTTTCCGCGAACGCTGGGCAATTACGAAGAGAAAGAAATGACGGTTGCCATCGGACGTTTTGGTCCGTATGTGAAACATGACAGCAAGTTTTTTAGCCTTCAAAAAACCGATGATCCGGCTGATATAGAAGCAGAAAGAGCTATCGAACTTATTGAAGCTAAGCGCGAAAAAGACCGCAACAGCACTATTGCTGTGTTCGACAAAGAACCAGACCTCAAAGTGCTCGACGGGCGTTACGGACCTTATATTTCTTACAAAATGAAGAATTACAAGATTCCTAAAGGTACTGATCCTAAAACCTTGGATTTGGAAGCCTGCATGAAAATTGTTGATAATCCAGATAACGCACCAAAGAAACGTTTTACGCGGAAAAAAACGACCAAATAGCTTTTGTTAATGCAA
>CAZOEV010000759.1:0-1655 GCA_964578915.1 uncultured Lentimicrobiaceae bacterium | reverse complement strand
AACTGACTACAAAAGATGATATCACTGAATTTATTATGCAGCAAAAAGATGCAGGCATTTCTACATCGTCTATAGGGCGCTATCTAGCATCTATCAAGGGATTTTATAGATTTCTGGTCATGGAAAGATATATTAAACTTGATGTTTCTAGTGTGCTGGAGGCACCAAAATTATGGCAAAAATTACCGGAAGTATTATCCTTAGATGAGGTTGAGCGGATACTTGAATTACCCAATCTTAAAAGTCAATGGGGCATAAGAGATAAAGCAGCCATAGAACTCTTATATGCAACCGGAATGCGTGTTTCTGAAATAAGTAATTTAACTCTTGGTAATCTAAATATGGATGTAGGTTTTATTAAATGTAAGGGCAAGGGGCAAAAAGAGAGAATTATTCCTTTGGGCAAGAAAGCTCAGATAGCTCTTGATAGGTATTTACTTAAAGTTAGGCCAGGACTAACAGATAAATCCAGTGCCAATGAAGCTCTTTTTTTATCAAGGCTCAGCAAAAAACTCTCTCGCCAAAGTTTTTGGAAAATGATAAAAAAGTATGTTCGTTTAGCAAAGATCAAGAGGGATATCAGCCCTCACACCTTAAGGCATTCTTTTGCAACACATTTATTGGAGCGTGGGGCCGATTTAAGGATTGTGCAGGAAATGTTAGGCCACGCTAACATCGCGACAACACAGATATATACGCATATTAATAAGGAACGGCTCAAATCAATACATAAGAAGTTTCACCCAAGGCCGTAAGATAGCAAATAGCAAATGGCGAAAACGAGGATTAAGGATTAAGACGCTCACGATTGACAAATTAATGTGAGCTTTAAGGATTAAGTTTGAAGCAAAAACAACAAAAACAGACTATAGACTGTAGACCATAGACTAGAAGCAAAAACAAAAAAATAAGAATCAAATAACTATCAATAACTAAACAAAAAATGCTGAGAAAATTTGATTTAGAAAAGAGAACTACTGAATTTGCTAAAGCTGTTATTAGATTATGCAAACAGTTATCGTTGAATCACAATAATGTTTGATGATTGATTATTGGAAATTGTTTGCCTGTGCCCTGCAAGGGTATATCTTGTTTCTTGTTTTTCTATCCGCTCTTAGCTAATTTGGTCGGGGCGACTGGATTTGAACCACCCACCGCAGCTCACTATGTTCTCTGCTTAATAGAAAACCCTGATGGTTTTCTCTTAACGCTTCGCTGTTCTTATTCCTTTCGCAAAGAAGTTCCAATACTCCGATATGGAAAAACAATCTTTTTCCCTAAAACCCTTTTGTCAGGTCGCTTTAATATTTTTTATAATAGTGCTTACTGTATATATAATCTTGATGTTTACTGGTCGGGGCGACTGGATTTGAACCAGCGACCTCCACGTCCCGAACGTGGCACGCTTCCAAGCTGCGCTACACCCCGAGTTTTAAAATAGCTTTCTATGAAAAAAAATATACATCATTTGCTTACTTGTGCAATTACGCGCAGCAAGAGGAATACCCTAAATATTAGCTCCCGCTGATAGCGGGATTCAATTCGCACTCATCAGTTATGATACTGCTTCGTGCAATGAGATGTTCACTCTCAAGAGTTGCCATCCCGCATTTCGCTAACGCTCAATACTGCGGGATTATTTCGCGCATATAACT
>CAZOEV010000758.1:0-1660 GCA_964578915.1 uncultured Lentimicrobiaceae bacterium | reverse complement strand
GCTGTACAAAGAAACGATGTACGAGCTTTATGAAAGTTGGAAAACCAGTTACGACACCACTTATTACACAGCAGTTGAGCAGCTTAACCCCAACAAAAAAGCTTATACCAGTTACCGTTTTCCACAACAACTTTCTGATGGAAATACCATCGCGCTGCGCACTGCCATTGATGAAGTGAGCGCATTGGTTTTGGTGAATAAAGACAGCGAAAAAGTGCTTTTTACGCCAGGCGCGATTTTTCCTTACTCACTTTCAGCCAGCGACAGTTTATTGGTTTGGAGTGAGTTGCAGCCCGATTTGCGCTGGACAAACCGCGATTTTGCCGTGATAAAAGTGGCTACGCTGGATGAAAAATCTATTCGGCAGTTAAGTTTCAAAAGCCGTTATTTTGCGCCGGATATCAGTGCTGACAATAAACATATTGCCTGCGTAAATAGCCTTGTAGAAGGCTCGCATTTCATCACCGTTTTGGATGCCGAAAACGGCGATGTTATTACCGAATCAACACTTGAAGACTATTTCCCTGCTACTCCAAAATGGCATCCTGACGGCCAGAAAATTGCAGTGGTGATGACCGGAGACTTAGGCAAAGCACTTTTTCTTTTCGACACCAAATCTGAGGAATGGGAGCAACTTAGTCCTTTTAGCTTCACAGATATTCAATTGTCAGACGTTACTACCAATGAAGTAATTTTCAGTGCTTCGCAAGATGAAATCAGCACGATTTATGCTTTAGACCTAGAAACTAAAACAACAAAAAAACTGGTTTCTGTGCCTTTTGGCGCTACCGATGCCGTTTTTGACGCCCAAAAGCAACAGCTTATTTTCGCTGATTACACCGCCGATGGTTTTCGTTTGGTAGCTGCCGATGCGCAAAATTTTCTGAATGAAATTACTCCAGCAGAATTGCCAACAAATTTCCCACTGGCCGACGCCCTCAACCAAATGGGAAGCTTGGTGATAGACACTTTGCCAGCAAACGACAGCATTTATCCCGAAAAAAAATACAGCAAGCTGGGGCATCTGTTCAATTTTCACAGTTGGTCGCCTGCCTTTATTGATGTCGATAATATCAGCCTGAAACCAGGCTTGAGTTTGTTTTCGCAAAACAGCCTGAGTACGCTGGTTGCGGAACTTGGCTATGCCTACGACCTCAATGAACAAGTAGGGAAAACCAGCGTTAACCTTCAATATAGAGGATTTTATCCCATTTTAAACGCAGGTTTTAGCACCGGCCTGCGCCGCGATGTTACGGTTTTAGATACCACTTTATACCAACTAAAATGGCAGGAAACCGACTGGATTTTTAGTGCGCAATTACCGCTTAATTTCACACGTGATAAATGGTTAAGAGGATTGCAGCCTGGCGTTTCTGTTCGTTTCTTAAAACGCACAATGGATCCAGATGTTGGACTCAATTTCAGAGAAAGCAGTGCTACGGCCTTTTCTTATGATGTGTATGCTTATCAGCAATTGCGGCTTTCCAAACGGGATATTTATCCACGTTTGGGGCAAAACCTACAGCTGGTTTTTCGGCATAGTCCGCTGGATAATGAACCCGCCGAACAGCTTTTCGCTGCGGCCAACCTCTATTTTCCGGGCTTATTTAAGCACCACGGAATCAAGCTGTATGCTGCCTATCAGCAGGAAAACAGCAGG
>CAZOEV010000757.1:0-1664 GCA_964578915.1 uncultured Lentimicrobiaceae bacterium | reverse complement strand
TATTTTTGATGGCTAGCGGACTACTTATTCCATGCCCAATAACTACAGCGGAGTTAACACCTATGATCGGACTTCCTCCATGGTTTTCATAATTAAATCTACTGAAATAATCATCCAGCAGGTCTCTTTTTTCCATCAAACGATACATGGCCTGAATTTGTTTGATAATCACATTGCCGGTAAAACCGTCGGTTATCACAACATCTGTTTTGTCATTAAACAAGTCGCGTCCTTCAACATTACCTACAAAATTATACTCAGTAGCATCTTTCATTAGCTGAAAAGCGGACTGCACGAGCAGGTTTCCCTTCTTTTCTTCAGTGCCGATATTGAGTAAGCCAACCCGTGGATTTTTAATATTAAGCACATGCTCTGCATAGAGCGAACCCAGTAAGCCATACTGATAAAGCACATCAGGCTTGGCATCGGGATTGGTGCCCACATCGAGCAAAACGGTATTTCCTCCATTTATTTTTGGAATCATTACCGCACTTGATGGCCTAATAACACCGGGAATAGTATTGATTGCATAAACAGAGCCAACCATCATCGCACCGCTGTTTCCTGCACTGGCAAAACCATCAATATCACCCTTACGCAGCCACTCAAATCCAACAGCAATAGAAGAATTTCTTTTTTGCTGAAAAGCCTTAAGCGGCGAATCGTTCATGGTAATAATATCAGGTGCATGAACCAACTCCACGCGCTTGTCGTGTAGCTGGTTTTCGTCCAGAAACTGCTGCATTTCCGTTTCGTTGCCAAACAAAACAAGCTTGTCTCGGGCATCGAGCTCGGGAAGCAGTAATGGTATGCTTTTCAGTGTTGCTTCGGGTGCAAAATCGCCCCCGGAAACATCAAGTCCGATCCGCATTGGTTTTAATCCCTGTTTTAGCAAAACAAGCTTTCTTGATTAGGCCTTAGCACCTTCTACTACCAGTTGTCCTTTGTAATACAGGTCACCATCAACATAATATGCTCTATGATACACATGAATAGCTCCTGTTACAGGGCATTTTGCTAGGTTTGGTAAGGTAGCTTTGTAGTGTGTTCTTCTTTTATCTCTTCTGGTTTTGGAGATTTTCCGTTTTGGATGTGCCATTGTCTATTCTTAATTTGAAATTTATAATTGTCTATTTTGTATTTCTACGAATTATCCTTCAATTTTTTGAGCATTTCCCAGCGTGGATCAATTTCTGTTGCGGCCTGATGCCGGTAAAGTTTTTCGATCACCTCAGGATTGCATAAATCGTTGCCGTTTTCGTCTTCTGGATGTACCCTTCGGATAGGCAACAGCAACATAATATATTCATAAAGCAAGTGACTGACATCAAACTGATGCTGATCAGTTGGAATCACAATAACTTCCTCCGATTCTTCAAGATAGCTTTCACCATATTTAATATAGAGTGAATTTTCACCCTCCAAATAAAGCTTAAAAGGATCGTTGCAACGATCGCAAGGCACTTCAACCCAGCCATCAATAAAAAAAGTGAGCTCAAGCATATTGTCTCTTTTGTCGAGCAAAAGATCTACTTTCAGCTGTCCTTTCTCTATTTCCGAATAGGGAATATAAGCAAAGAACGCATCGTCGATTGCGAAATCATAACGATGTTCTCCAGCTGATAAACCGGCCAACGGGATAAAAAATTCTTGAAAAGGTTTCA
>CAZOEV010000756.1:0-1667 GCA_964578915.1 uncultured Lentimicrobiaceae bacterium | reverse complement strand
TTTTTTTTTTTATTTATCACAGTGAACCATGAAATTTTTAACCAATGATTTCAGCTAAATCACGCTTTTTCATAATCATCTGTTCCATCCGAAACTTGATAGCTTCAATGGGATCAGGAAGGCCAACCGGATAATTTTCGGTTTCGTACTTTTCAATCAAGATGCTCAATATTTCTGCTTCATCACCTTCTGGTGAGTCAATTGAAGTATCAAAAATCTCATCAAATCGTACTAGTGCTTGCCGGTAATCTTCCTCGGTTTTAATAACTATTATTTTCATCGCTATTCAATTTTATCTGCGTCAATTTTATCGTAATCTGTATGTGATCCAGTGAATTTAATAAAAATCCATTTTCCTGCTTTTAAGAAGCTTGTCTTAGGATAATCTTTACTGACATTTATTCAGTTGAAACATTTCATCCAAATTCAAATCGTCTAACTCTTTATCATTATAATTCCAGATAATAAAGTGTAACCAACATTCGCATTCAGAAAGACTTTTGTTGTAGTCTTTTTCGCAAATCTTCATGAATTTTTTATAGCCTTTTGTTCTCCAATATTTTGACCTAGAGAAACCTTCCGTATCTCTAATCTTACCTTTGAAGTAATCAAATCTTATTGGTAAAGATAATTCGCATTTTACTGCTTTTCCTCTCTGCTCAGCAGGAATCCAGTTTGGCATACTTTTAACAATACCCATGCTAATACTATCTAAATCAGGATGTAACCCTCTTAATACTGTAACATCGCTAACCGAACCATCAACTTCAATAAAAAAGGATATAAAGACTCTTCCTGATATTTCCTCAGAAATGGCATCTTCTGTATAGACAGCACTCGTTTTAATAAATTGCTTCAGTGAATCATATCCCCCTACAAACTCGGGCATTTTTTCAACAACAAGTATTAATTCCTGCTCATCATTTTTTTTCGTTTCACTCTGGGCTTTAACTGCAATTGAATTAACCAGCAATAACACAATAAATGTTATTGCTTTTAATGAGGCGAACTGAATCTTTACACTCAAACTATTTCCCATTGTAATTTTTTTTTTAAAAATACGCTATTTCTAAAATATATAACATACTATTTAGCATTTTATTCTTTGGCAAAGTATTTGATAAGGAACGGGGTTGAATTACCAACTATGACAATTTGGATTATTTTCGGTGTTTTTATGCTTTTGAGTTGGCTGGTAGGCAATCAGCTAAAGCATAAATTTAAAAAATTCAGTAAAATTCCTGTCGAAAACGGTATGAGTGGCCATGATGTGGCGCTTAAAATGCTATTGGACAATGGGATTACTGGCGTTCAGGTGCTTTCGACAGAGGGCAGTCTAACTGATCATTATAATCCTGTAAACAGAACCGTTAACCTGAGTAGAGCGGTTTATGAAGGCAGAAATATTGCCGCGGCTGCCATTGCGGCGCACGAATGCGGCCATGCTGTGCAACATGCAACAGCATATAACTGGCTCACAATGCGCAGCACGCTGGTTCCAATTGTCAGTTTTAGCTCTAAATGGGTGCAGTGGGTGCTGCTGGCTGGGATTCTTTTTCTACAGTCGTTTCCACAGTTGCTTTTGATTGGCATTGTACTTTTTGCCCTCACCACACTTTTTAGTTTTATTACGCTTCCTGTTGAAATTGATGCAAGTCGCAGGGCAT
>CAZOEV010000755.1:0-1667 GCA_964578915.1 uncultured Lentimicrobiaceae bacterium | reverse complement strand
CTGGTCGGCAAATACAGGACCACTGGCAGAAGGCGTTTCACCGCTTTGATTCATAATTAATGCGCCAAGCGCCAAAAATGCGGCGGCAATAAACATGGTGCCAAAATATCCCACTCTAAACTCAATAAGCGCTTCTTTTATGCTCGGCTTTTCGGTGAGTTCGCTATTTTTCGATTGGCTCCAGAGCGATCCCCAAACGACAATATCAATAGGTGCCGGCATCCAACCGATAAAGGTGACTAAGAACAAAATATGTGTTTTGCTCATCCAGTCGAACTGACTGATTGAAAAATCAGGCAAGTGCTCATGTGGCCCCAAAGCCGCTATCACCGCGACTATTGTTGAAATAGTTAGCACTAAAATAACAACTTTAATAATATCATTGAGTAGCCTGAACCGGCCAATCACTAAAATCAAAAAGGTGATAATTAGTATAATTCCGCTGGTTTGTAGAATGCTAAGGCCTGTCGGAAATAAGTTGTTGGAAAGTCCTGCTGTTACAATGGTTAGTGCTGCCATAATTGGAAACATCGTAACAATTGTTAGCGCCAGAAAAAGCCACAAAACCCATTTGCCTTCTCTGTTATAAGCCTGAATCAGGTTGTTGCCGGTAGCCAACACATAACGACTTCCTACTTCAAAGAATGGAAATTTAAGCAGGTTTGCAGCCAATAACACCCACATCAAATCGAAGCCAAACTCAGCGCCAGCGCGCGTTGACTGCACCAAATGTGATACGCCAATGGCTGCACCAGCATAGAGAAGTCCAGGACCAAGTAATTGGAGAAATCGTTTCATAATCGAAATCCTGATTGTTGTTTATGGCTTGCAAAGATAATTTTGTAGGCTTAAAAACATAGGTTTTACTGTAATTTAAGGCTTAAAATTCCGTTTCTTAAGCCAAAAAATTATTCCTGCCAAATCTTCCAGGCCAGTTCTGCTTGTTCTGTAAACATCTGCATCCCATTAAAAACAGTGGCTCCGCGACTTTTACCTTCCTCCAAAAAAGCAGTTTCTGCTGGATTGTAAATTAAATCTATCAGTATATGTTCGGAGCCAATTCCTGCATAGCGTATCCGCGGCTTGCTATGGATATCAGGATACATGCCTAGCGGCGTAGTATTGATGATAAGTGGATAATATTTTAAATCTTCTGCGGTAAGCATGCTGTAATTTATTTGGCCAACTTTGGCTATATTTCGGCTTACCAGCGTGAAACCTATGCCATGTGAGCGTAAAGCAAATTGAACCGCACGTGAAGCGCCTCCAGTGCCTAATATAAGTGCTTTTGTTGGTGCTTTTGATAAAAAAAGAGCACTCTCGATAATAGCCGAAAAACCCTTAATGTCGGTATTGTATCCTTCAAGTAAAAATGAACCGTTTTTGCGGATGATTTTTACAGTATTGACAGCACCTGCCATCAAAGCAGTTTTTTCCAGTTTATGGCAATATGGAATTATTTGTTGCTTATAAGGAATGGTCACATTAAAGCCGACCAAGTTTGGCCTGCTTCTAACGAGGTCTTCAATTTGCTCAATATTTTTTAATTCAAAAAGTTCGTAAGTGGCATCGATGCCATTCGTCTTAAACTTTTCAGTAAAATAGCTTTTTGAGTAAGAATGGGACAGTAATTCCCCAATTAGTCCGTATTCTTTCATTAAACTATT
>CAZOEV010000754.1:0-1673 GCA_964578915.1 uncultured Lentimicrobiaceae bacterium | reverse complement strand
GCATCCACACCTTGCTCAATTAGTTCTTTATTGCCGTGAATATAAATATGAAAGTTCTTGTCCAACTTCAATACACTTTTGAAAACACGCGCCTGTTTTTTTACTGCCTGAGCCGAAATTTCAAAGCTATCAGCAAGATCAACTTGATTATCGCGCCGGTAGCTATCATCAAAATTTCGGAATGAATCTATCATCTCACTTTCTTTAAACACCTCTTCCTCAAACCTTTCCCTTTCAAAGGTATCATTGGTTTTAAAAAATTCAACAGAACGATTGAGCAAATCTATTTGGTCGGCTTTCGTAACTTCGAATTCCTCACCAATATGTAAGGTTACAAATTGCTTTGCAATACCAAGAAATTGATTGGTTTGATGGTATTCGTTTTTAACAGGCTGAACACCTAAAAACTCATCTTTCCAGTATTGGGCTTCGACATTTTTATTGGTATTGTCAACAACGGAAATCAAATACCCACTTTCCTTTTCTGTATTAAAAATCAGACATCCTTTATCCAATTTATTCGTATTTATTCCTTTTTCATCTTTTAAATCAAAGCCAGTGTTTGTGGCGCTCACCTTGAGAATAGTATCCTTGTTTTCTGACTTAAAAATACCAATACAATCAACAAGCTCATTATTGATTTTACAATCTTTCAAGTAGAACACACACAACTCACCACTTTTTATTTGCGGATGGGTGCTTTTGTCGTATAAATAGCGACCAGCATGCCTTGATTGCTCAATAAAAGATTCTTTGTTCTGAAAAATTGAACTCACAAATTGGTACATGGGATTTAAGCTCAAATCAGGCAGAAAATGAAACTGATGCAATTCTTCTGATTTAAAACTGTTGTTAATCAACTGATTAAAATACTCTTCGACACGATCAAAATCCGTCAGAGCATCAGAAAAACGCACACCGTCTTCATTATTTTTATTTCCAACGTAATGGATTATCAGCTTATCCATTTTACCTATTGTTATGTTTTGCATTAAGCTATTTATTTTAAATATTTTGCGAAACTAATTCTAATTTTATTTTCGTGCAACGTAGCTATTATTTTTTGAATTTCGTCGTAATCCTCAGAAAAAAGCACATTGGATCACCTTCCACCGAGCAAGCATCAATTATAAAAACCCAGCATACTAACCCACGTTAAAAACCGTTTTACTGAAAAGCAATATATATGGCCATCACCCGTGAACAAAAGAAAACAGAAGAGATTTTTAATACCATTTCTCATGCTGTCGGCATCCCAATTGCTGTGGCAGCGCTAACTTTATTAGTGGTTTTCGCTGCCATAAACGGAACAGCTTGGCATATTGTTAGCTTCAGCATTTTTGGAGTAAGCATGCTATTGCTTTACCTCGCTTCTACTCTATTTCATGCCAGCAGCAATATCCGTGTAAAATATTACCTCAATAAATTTGATCATTCAGCCATTTATGTGCTGATTGCCGGAACTTATACACCAATAGCGCTCGTTAATCTGCATGGAGCAATTGGCTGGGTTTTATTTGGTTTGATTTGGGGGCTGGCCATTGCCGGAATAGTCTTTAAAATTTGGTTTTATAACCAAAAATACCGCAGTCTTTCCACCTGGCTCTACGTAGCAATGGGCTGGCTTATCATAATAGCCATCGTTCCTTTGGTCAAGTCAACTCCCTGGGATG
>CAZOEV010000753.1:0-1673 GCA_964578915.1 uncultured Lentimicrobiaceae bacterium | reverse complement strand
ATCCGCCACAGCGCGAAACAAAACAAGCCATCCAAAAGATTAAAAGTCTGGTAAATGCGCATCAGGTAGAAGTGATCGCTATTGGCAACGGCACGGCAGGACGCGAAACTGAAGATATGATCCGAAGCATCCGTTTTGACCGTGATTTGCTGGCAGTAATGGTAAACGAGAGCGGTGCTTCCATTTATTCTGCTTCGAAAATTGCGCGCGATGAGTTCCCGGATTTCGACATCACCGTGCGCGGTGCAGTTAGCATTGGTCGCCGCCTGATGGATCCGCTGGCCGAACTGGTGAAGATTGATCCAAAATCTATCGGCGTAGGCCAATATCAACACGATGTGAATCAAAAAGCTTTGCAAGAAAGCTTAAAGCTGACGGTAGAAAGCTGCGTGAATGGTGTTGGCGTTGAGCTGAATACGGCAAGCGAGCAACTGCTTTCTTATGTAAGCGGACTTGGCCCTCAGTTGGCTTCGTCCATTATCCGCTATCGTAACGAAAACGGCGCTTTCACTGGACGTAAACAATTGCTAAAAGTGCCACGCCTGGGACAAAAAGCCTTTGAGCAAAGTGCTGGTTTCCTGCGTATTCGTAAAGCAAAAAACCCTTTGGACAGCAGCGGCGTGCATCCCGAAAGCTATTATATCGTTGAAAAAATGGCACAAAGTCTAAAGCAACCCATTGATACGCTTATTGGCAATAAACAACTGCTTCAAAACATTGATCCAAAAGCTTTTACCGATGAACAGGCCGGCATTGAAACCGTTACAGATATTTTGGCTGAGTTGGAAAAGCCCGGACGAGATCCACGTGCCAACTTTGAAGCCTTTAGTTTTGACAAAGACATCCGAAATATCAACGACTTGATAGTGGATTCTATACTCACCGGTATCGTTACCAACATTACTGCTTTCGGGGCTTTTGTAGATGTTGGGGTGCATCAAGACGGACTGGTACATATCAGCGAAATGGCTGACCGATTTATCAGCGACCCGAACGAAGTGGTCAAATTAAATCAGAAAGTGAAGGTAAAAGTGCTGGCCGTTGATACGGATAGAAAACGCATCACGTTGAGTATGAAAGCGGCACTATAATATAATTTAAACAGCTTTTTAACGTTATTGAAACATGAATCGAAAGTTGATTTTTCAGACAGTAATTTTTGCGGGCTTGCTACTTTTATTGGCACTTCCCGCCAAAGCGCAAATTATTAAAGGTGAGATCATTGCAGGCTTCAACCTGAGTCAGGTTGACGGCGACGAAATTTACGGTTACAAAAAGGGCGGACTACAACTTGGTTTGGGCGCCATGATACCGTTTGCCGACAAATGGGACCTTTCTATCGAAACCCTTTATAACGAAAAAGGCGCCAATGAGAAAGCCCAATATCCGATGCAGGCCGATTCTACCACAGGCGCCTATAAGGTTAACCTTAACTATTTGGAAGTACCTGTTTTAATTCATTTTACCGACAAGGAATTTATTACGATCGGGACTGGATTTTCATGGGGAAGGCTGATAAGTGCCAAGGAGTTTGAACATGGCCGACAAACCAATACCAATGCTGAAAATGGTGTTTTCAATGTTAACGATTTTAATGTGCTGGTAGATTTACGTATGCGATTATACAAGCAGCTAAAAATCAATTTTAGGTACCAATATTCATTGGCAAAAAT
>CAZOEV010000752.1:0-1678 GCA_964578915.1 uncultured Lentimicrobiaceae bacterium | reverse complement strand
ATTGTTTTCCGGAATAAATCCCGGCGGATTCATATTCCAGTCGCCGCCCGCAATTACATAATTTCCCATGCTATATTCCATCAACATTTTCTCCTGAATGCGCTTTAATTCGTAATTCATCTTTATAGGATCATCAATAAACGCGGAGTTGTGGGTGTTTAAAATCACCAGCTCTTTTTTATTGGTAGTAGCAAAACGGCTTTCGATAAAGCAACGATCGAGCAAAAACATACGATCAGGCCAACCGGCAATTTGCGGATAAGCGTGGCGTGTAGCAGCCAACGACTGATAAGCTGAAAAGCTCAACATGCCAGCTTTTACAGCGCCCATCGGTTCGCGCAAAGGAACCGGAACATAAGGAACTTGGTAATTGATGACGGTCACATATTCATGATTTGGCAACACCTGCGCTATTTGCACCAGTTGATTTTTTCGGTAAGTACGTTTGGCATCAAAATCCACTTCCTGAAGCAGCAAAAAATCTGAATCAGCGTGTCGGGCAATCCAGGCCGTGATGCCATGCAGCCATTCTTCGCTTTGCTCCTTGCTGGCGCGCACGCGTTTGCCACCATCATAAAAAAAGTCCATGCTTTTGCCCAAACCGCCATAGCCAATATTGCAGCTCACTACACGGAAATTTGTGGGAACCTGCCGCTGATAAGCCCTTGCCACCGGTTTTAAAGTTTCATGCGCAGCTGGACTAAAGTCATTGATATTGAGGTAAAGCAAAAAAATCCCCACAGCAAATAAAATCAGGAAAAAAATCCCGAAAAATATACGGATGGTATAAATCAGTAGCATCTTTTGTACAGATTTAAAGGGTTTATTCTGATTGGGCATAGCGTAAATCATCAGTTGGAGGTGGCTAAGATAGCATTTTATGTCATGAAAAAGTATTTTAGTGATTAGCATATTTCCAAGCTGATTAACATTTTTTATCAGAGCTAACAAATCAAAATTCAGCAGAAGGCTTTACATTCGCCTACAATATGAAATGGTTTTTGCTTGGAGGTATTTTGCTGGTGTTGGGATTTTTCTTCGACACTGCCCATGCGCAACAAATACGTGAAGTTCACGGGAGAGTGCTTTCGGCTGATAGCCTGCTTCCTGTGCCGCTCGTGCATCTAATCAGCAAAACCGCTCGGCGCGGAACCATCAGCAATCGCCAGGGCATTTTTTCGTATCGTGGCTATGGCAACGACACCATTTTGCTTACCTCAATAGGTTACGAACGCAAACTTTTTGGTATTACAGATACTTTGTTGGATCAGCCCGGTGGATTATTGATTTTGCTTGAAAAAGATACCATTCAAATGGATGAAGTGGTGGTAAGGGCTTTTTACGACTGGCCTACTTTTAAATATCTTTTTGTGCACATGAAACCGATACAAGCCTTTGAAATAGAAGATTTTGAAGGAGAATTAGCAAACAGTCTGGTAGGCATCGAGCCGGGGCCATTTATCATCAAAGGGCCTGTGCAGGCTATGTATGATTGGTTTAACTATATGGCGCGTTTCCAAAGACGGCTCGAACGCAACCGCAAGGCATATAATGAAGAGTTAATAAAGGAAGGGCGAGTTCAGGATACTATTCCGGAAGTGCCTGAACACCAACGTTAAATAGTCTTTTCAAGAAATGGCCAAATACTGCGTTACTCTCGTTTTTGAAACAGTCGTTT
>CAZOEV010000751.1:0-1678 GCA_964578915.1 uncultured Lentimicrobiaceae bacterium | reverse complement strand
TGCCTTGCAAGCCGATGCTCACGGTGCTGGAACTGCTACCGCCCAGCGCACTTTCGACATGCATCCCGATGTTTTGATTAGAGGAAACGGCCCAGGTGGAACAGCAGCCAAAGCGCTCAAAAACCTAAAAATGAACATCTTTGTAGACGCACATAACCTAAGCCTAAAGGACGCTTACGCCAAGTACAAAGACAACAAATTAACGCCTTTAGTATCGTGAAAACACGCGCACACCGTCAACAAAATCGTGGCCGACATCTGCCGGCTTACTGCGTTTGTGCACTGTGTGGCGCTGCCATGCGGCATGTTCCAGGCGTTCCGTGCAACGCCAGAAACTGCCCGCAATGCGGACATGCCACCTATAAAAGTTATGAAGAGGTGGCCGCCGATAAAATTCTTAAAATTCAGGAAGAACAGGAGGAAGATTTTGAGGTTCAGGAAACTTCTCGTAGCACGAAATATCCAGTGGTTCAGCCGGAATTGTGCACTGCCTGTGGCGCTTGTATAGAAGTGTGCCCGGCAGATTGTATTGAGTATTTAAATGGAAAAGCTTTTGTGCAGGAAAACAATTGTCGTAATTGTAAAATCTGCGTTACAGCTTGTCCGGAAAACGCTTTTAAAATCAAATAATAAAATGATACAACTATATACAGGACACGGAAAAGGCAAGACTACAGCCGCCATAGGTGCAGCTATCAGGGCTTCAGGCGCCGGAATGAAAGTATTTATCGCACAATTCGTTAAAGGCATGCACTACAGCGAACTCGATGTGATAAAAATAATACCAAATATTACTTTAGAACAATTTGGTAGAGATTGCTTTATTGAAAAAGAGCCAACTCAGGCAGATATTGAAGCAGCTCAAATAGGCTGGACGAAAATAAAGACACTAATCCAGCAGAAAAAATATGATATGGTCATTCTTGATGAGTTATGTATTGCCTTGTATTACAAACTTATAGACCTAAATGAGGTGCTGGAAGTAATGAAAAGTACCGACAACACTGAAATTATTATCACTGGCAGAAATGCTCCTGACGCACTGGTTGAAATAGCCGATTTGGTTACCAAAATGCGGGAAATAAAACATTATTATAATAACGGAACACAAGCCCGAAAGGGCATCGAATATTAACCCAAAAACATTTTAAAATGAAAAAGACAGATGTATTAATTATTGGAGGAAGTGCAGGCGGAATGGTAGTCGCACTCACAGGAAAATCTCATTGGCCTGAAAAAACTTTTACTTTGGTCAAAAAGACTAAAGAAGTCATGGTTCCCTGCGGTATTCCCTACATTTTCGGAACACTCGAAGGCAGCGAGAAAAATATCATGCCTGTTGACATGATGATGCAGAAAAATAACATCGAATCTATTGTAGATGAAGCCGTTGAGATCGATCACAAAAACCACCAGGTTCATTTCGCAAGCGGCGAAATTATCGCTTATGAAAAGCTGGTTATCGCTACAGGCTCCAAACCCACAGATCCTAAATGGCTTGAAGGACGCGACAAAAAGGGCGTTTTCTCTATCCCAAAAGACAAGAATTACCTTGATAAAATGAAAGAGCAGCTCAACACAGCTAAAAAAATTGCTGTAATCGGCGCCGGATTTATTGGCGTTGAGCTTGCCGACGAGTTGAACAAACATGGCTACCAAGTAACGCTGATAGAAAAAC
>CAZOEV010000750.1:0-1679 GCA_964578915.1 uncultured Lentimicrobiaceae bacterium | reverse complement strand
CACTAGGGGCTGGAGCTTTGTCGGGTGCTTTTTTTCTGGCTTCGCGCAACAGCATTGCCAATATTCCTATCATGGTACGCAATGCTTCACTGCTTTTTGCGGTGGGACTTTTCAGCTTTAGCTTTTCAACAAATACGGTACTTTCGTTGATCTTGTTGTTTACTACCGGATTTGGTATGATCGTGAGCTTTGCAGCCACCAACAGCTTACTTCAAAGTATTGTGGCCGAGGACAAGCGCGGACGAGTTTTGGCACTTTATAGCATGTCGTTTCTTGGTTTTACGCCGGTTGGAAGCCTCTTTTTGGGTTTGATTTCTGAGCAAATTGGTGTGCCACATACCACCATGCTTGCCTCGCTGGTGTGTTTGGCTGCTGCCCTTTTTTATGCTCGGAAGGCTAAGGCATTGATGAAGATGATTTAAGGCTGAGATGTATTTGCAATCCATGCCATATTACACAATAAATCAGCTATTTAATATAAATTGTTGTTCAAGTAGAAAACGTGCTAATTAGTTTATCGGAGGCACAGATTACACTTCGGCAGGCTCTGCGCAGGCAAATCTGCGCCAGCGTCTTTTATTTATATCCATGTTAGTATTTTAGTAGGAATCCACGTCAGCCTCCAATTATGAATCTGCCGCAAACTGAAAATGCTCTGCAATCTCCTTTAAAAATAGGTGTTATTCAGGCTAATTTCCTTAATTTTATCCCCAAAATTGTACCTATGAAGAAATTAATGATTTTACTGGCAGTGCTTATGCTGCCTTACTATGGGCTAGTTGCCGGCGAGGGCATGTGGATTCCGATGTTGCTCAAACAACTTAACGAAAAGGAAATGAAGGCGATGGGCATGCGCATCACCGCCGAGGATATTTATTCCATCAACCAATCTAGCCTCAAAGATGCTATCGTGCTTTTTGGCCGTGGATGTACAGGTGAAATTGTGAGCGACCAAGGTTTGCTGCTTACCAATCACCATTGTGGCTTTGGCCAGATACAGCAACACAGCAGCCTCGAAAACGACTACCTCACCAATGGTTTTTGGGCCATGAGTCGTGAAGAAGAACTATCCAATCCGGGACTTACCGTTACGATGATGAAAAAAATGGAAGAAGTTACAGCTCAGGTGCTTGAGGGCGTTAATGATGGCATGAGCATGAAAGAACGTGGAGAAAAAATCAAGGAAAACAGCAAAGCACTTATTGAAGCTGCCGAAAAAGAAAGTGGATATCAGGTTACGATTAAGGATTTCTTTATCGACAACCAATATTATATGATTTATAATGAGGTGTATAAAGATATTCGCCTGGTGGGCGCACCGCCTTCAAATATTGGGAAATTTGGTGGAGATACCGACAACTGGATGTGGCCACGCCATACTGGCGACTTCTCTGTGTTTAGGATTTATGTAGGCAAAGACGGCAAACCCGCCGAATACAGTCCTGATAATGTGCCTTTTAAACCGGATTATCACTTGCCCATTTCGCTAAATGGCGTAAAAGAAGGTGATTTTACTTTTGTGTTTGGCTATCCCGCCCGCACCAGCGAATACCTACCATCGCATGCTGTAAATTTAATCACTGAAGTAACCAATCCACCTAAAATAAAACTACGCGAAACCCGTCTAGATATTTTTAGTAAGTATGCCAATGCCGATCCAAAAGTACGTATCCAATATG
>CAZOEV010000749.1:0-1679 GCA_964578915.1 uncultured Lentimicrobiaceae bacterium | reverse complement strand
GATGGTATAAACTTGCAGCTGGGTATTTATCAAGAAGGCAGTGTATTAAACTATCTTTATTATGGCGTACTCAAAGGAATTTATCCGCCACTGATTTTTCTTGGCATTGGCGCCATGACGGATTTTTCCTCGCTGATTTCCAATCCACGACTCATACTTTTGGGAGCTGCCGCTCAGGTAGGTATTTTCTTAACCTTTATGGGCGCTTTGTACTTGGGCTTTAATATGCCTGAAGCCGGTGCTATTGGAATTATTGGCGGTGCCGATGGTCCAACTGCTATTTTCCTTTCGTCAAAATTGGCGAACGGAGGCCTAGTGCACGGTTACGAAACCAAGAACCTTATCGGGCCAATTGCTATTGCAGCGTATTCCTATATGGCTTTAGTTCCAGTGATTCAACCGCCTATCATGCGACTGCTTACCTCTAAAAAGGAACGCTTGATTCGTATGAAACCTCCACGCTCGGTTAGTAAACTCGAAAAAATTATGTTCCCTATTGTGGGACTTATACTTACAACTTTCATTTCTCCTGGTGCTTTGCCACTTTTGGGCATGTTGTTCTTTGGAAATATCCTCAAAGAAAGTGGTGTAACCAAACGCTTAGCCGATACTGCCCGCAACAGCATGATTGATATTGTTACCATTCTGTTGGGGCTTACCGTAGGCGCTTCCACGCAGGCTGATGTGTTTCTAACGTCTGAATCCATGTTGATTTTTGTGCTAGGAGCCCTTTCATTTATGGTAGCAACCGCCGGTGGAGTGCTTTTCGCAAAGTTTATGAACATTTTCCTGAAAGGTGACGAAAAAATAAACCCACTTGTTGGAGCAGCTGGCGTGTCGGCTGTGCCCGATAGTGCGCGCGTGGTTCAGCTCGAAGGACTAAAAAGTGATTCTTCAAACCACTTGCTTATGCATGCCATGGCACCTAATGTTTCTGGTGTTATCGGCTCGGCAGTAGCTGCAGGTATTATGATGAGCTTTTTGCTGTAAAAATTGTTTTTTAAGCAGTAATTGTTTTCGAAAAATGCTCAGGAACTAACGCATAAAAACTGACAGATTGCACTAAAATCTGTCAGTTTTTGTTTTAAAGGTAATCAAATTACTAAAAATTCTTTTTGTAAGTTGAATTTTGCTAAATTTGGCCACCAGTACCTTAGACTAATAAAAATCACAGATGCTCATTATTGGGATTGCCGGAGGCTCGGGATCGGGCAAAACAACAGTTGTAAAAAAGATAATAAGAGCTTTGCCTAACAGCGCTGTATCTGTAATATCGCAGGATGCATATTATAAAGATAATGGCCATCTTTCGGCTGAAGATCGCAAAAAAATTAATTTCGACCACCCTTCATCCATCGAATTTGAGCTGTTGATCAAGCATATTGACATGCTTAGGGAGGGCAAAGAAATAGGTATGCCGATGTATTCCTACGTCACCTGCGCTCGTTCGCCGGAAACTATTAAAGTAAAACCTACCAAAGTAGTGATAGTAGAAGGTATTTTGGTGCTTACCAATGCAGAATTGCGCCGCCGGATGGATATCAAAATCTATGTAGATACTGATGGGGACGATCGGCTGATGCGCATTATTCAGCGCGATATTGAAGAAAGAGGTCGTTCCTTTGTTGAAGTTCTAAAACACTATGAGCACTTTGTGAAACCCATGCACCTGCAATTTA
>CAZOEV010000748.1:0-1681 GCA_964578915.1 uncultured Lentimicrobiaceae bacterium | reverse complement strand
CTAATTTTTTTGGTCAAAATACGCGGCAGGTCAGCTTCAACAATAAGTTCGGCCAATAGCTCGTGGATAAGTCGGCCCCAGTGCACTGCTGATTTGTTGGCCAAATTTCCCGCTTCGGCGGCCACAATCATGCGGCTACTCCAATCGCTGGAAACCATTGGCTGAATAGCAGTTTCGGCTTCATTTTCTAGTGCCGGTTTACGCGGCAATCCTGTGCTGTTTCCAAACTGATACACTCCCTCGCTATCTTTCCAGCGTTCGTTGGCCTGCAAAAACTGCTCATAAATACCGTTTGCTTTAGGCGTTTGTTTCGTGAGCACAAAGAATTGTTCCACCGCCCGCGTGGTCGCCACATAAATAATATTGATAGCATCAAGCGCCGACTTCTCCATTTCTTCTTCATACAAGACTGAAAACGAGGTGTTTTTGAGCTCAGCATTCAACTTTATCACGCCATGTTTCAGCCCAGGAATTTGTTCTTCTTCAAGGTTCACCCAAGCATTTTTCTTGGTTTTTTGGCCTTTCAACGTATGCGCAGCATAGGGATAAATAACCACCGGAAACTCCAGTCCTTTGGCTTTATGGATGGTCATAATCTTTACAGCATCCGTATCTTCGGGACTAATCACAGCAATTTTGCCGCGGTTTTCTTCCCAAAATTCAAGGAAACCAGCCAGACCATTTGTCGGATTGTTTTGCCAGTTATAAACCGCTTCCAAGAAGAAAGGCAGGTAGGTATCAGCTTCCTTATTGAGGCCATAAAGCCGAATCAGGTATTCACAGAAATCGAACAGACTAAAAGCAGCAACTTTGGAACGGTCCAGGCTTCCATGATCGAGGCCCAGCAGGCTTTCCATCTCCGCTTGCGGAATACTTTTGGCCGAAAAGAAAGTATTTACAAACGGTTTCTCGTTTTCTGCTGCCTTGCAGGAAAGCTGATGATAATAACGTAATCCACTGGCTACCACAGCATCTTCGGGTCGCAAAATATATTTGAGACTATGCACCAGCAGTTGCACCGCCGCCGAACTACTCACCAAAAGCGATTCGGAGGAAATGATAGGCACCTGTTCTCCGCTCAAAAATCTGGCCATCTCAATGCCGCCGGCGCGGGAACGCGTTAGCACTGCAATATCGCGGTAAGCATACTTTTGCGCATGCAAACTTTGAATAATTTCCAAAGTGCGCTGCTGATAAACGTCTCCAAACTGCTCGTCGTCATCTTCAGTAGCCAAAAACTCAATTTGAACTAGTCCTTCTGTAGTTTTAGGCACAAATTCCTGCTTGAGATCGTGGTAAACTTCTTGGTATTTCTCAGGAAGTTGAGCTGATAAAAAGTTGTAAAAATCATTATTAAACTGAACTACCGCTGGCAAAGAGCGGAAGTTTGTGCCCAGCTTTTCTTCTTCGTAATGCTGACTAATAGCGGGCTGCGCGTGCTGTGCCACCAGACTATCCTCCTTGCGATAAATATTTGGTAACTGAATAAACTGCTCCACTTCGCCGCTACGAAAACGGTAAATTGCCTGTTTGGCATCGCCCACAAGCAAACTTAACTGACTCGATGCCAAGGAATTTTCTATCAAAGGCAGAAAATTATGCCACTGCAAAAGCGAGGTATCCTGAAATTCATCAAGCAAAAAATGTTTATAGCGTTCACCAAGCCGCTCATAAATATAAG
>CAZOEV010000747.1:0-1694 GCA_964578915.1 uncultured Lentimicrobiaceae bacterium | reverse complement strand
ATATTTTGTCGAACAAATATTTGTTAACCACAATGCTTAACCACATATATTCAACAAGCATCTTTTCCCATCAAGCAAAAAAATCTTGCAGGAGGGCACAAAAATAAGTGTTATTTATTTCACAAATTAAACTAATTGTTAACTTCGCACACTCAAAACCACCGCAAGGCGCTTATAAGTAGGCGGTTTAGCACTTAGAAAAATTAAAAACCAAAGATTAACAAAACTCAAAATTTAGGTCATGAATTTACTCAACAAATTAATTGCAGGCATGTTGCCTTTTATGCCAAAAAGCTTCGTTTGGCTTTTTTCAAAACGATATATCGCTGGTAAAACGATTGAAGATGCCGTTAAAATTGGTCATCAGCTCAACGCAGACGGGATGATGGTTACGATTGATTTGCTTGGTGAATTTATTACCGAGCTAGAGCAAGCCGAAGCCAACAAAAACGAGTACCTTCATATTATTGAGACCATTCAGGCTGCTGGCATTGACGGAAATTATTCGTTAAAACCTACTATGTTTGGCCTGTTGATCGACAAAGATGCGGCTTATAACTTCATCCGCGAAATCGTTGCCAAAGCTGCTTCTTACAATAATTTTGTTCGGGTTGATATGGAAGACTCGCAGTGTGTGGACATGGAAATTGAACTTTTCAGAAAGCTAAAAGCTGAGTTTCCAAAAAATGTTGGCCTGGTTTTGCAAGCCTATCTGAAACGCACCAAAAAAGACATTGAGAATATGCTTGACCTCAACACACCCGAAATTCCGGTGAGCTACAGGTTGTGCAAAGGCATTTATGTAGAATCGGAGAAAATTGCCTATAAAAAATACGAAACTATCAACGAGCATTTCTTAGAAGATTTGGAATATATGTTCCAAAACGGCATTTATGCAGGAATTGCTACACACGATAAACCGCTTGTTGACGGCGCTTACAAACTGATAGAGAAATATAAGGTACCGAAAGATAAATATGAGTTTCAGATGCTCTACGGCGTAACGCCCGCCTTGCGCAAATCCATTGTTGACGATGGCCACCGCATGCGTATTTATGTGCCTTTGGAATGCAATGGTTTGCCTATTCAACCCGCCGCCTGAAAGAAAACCCAGGAATGGCCATGGACATTATCAAAGCGCTGTTTGTGCGGGGATAGGTTTTTTTGGTTTAGGGAAATATTTTAGCGGTTTAATTTTCGCCACATAGCTTAAGAAACAGCTTACTTATTGGCTGTTATCATTAAAATTGAAATAATTTTATGAAGTCAAGATTTTTACTCTACAGTTTACTTTATGTCTTACTGCTTATTTTATTCGTTGGATGTAGTAAGAATAATGGAGTTGACGATCCTAGCAGTGCTTGCTCAACTTCAACATTCGAGATTGCGTTGGAAGAAGATATAGGAGTATTTGATCTTTGTGAAGATAATTTGGGGAATATTTTTATCCTGAGCTTAAAGGAAGGTCAAAACACACTTATTAAACTAAATGAAGAAGGTGAATTGCTGTGGACTAACCCTATTGATAACAGCATGACACCGAGAGAAATAATTGCATTGTCTGATAATTCTGTTTTAATCCTGATGAAAGGCGAATCAACTAAAACATATTGCGATGTACTCTACGAGGGACAAATGCTTTGGAATCAAAGTGGCACTTATGGTATAAATTGTATTCCAACCTATGAAATAGA
>CAZOEV010000746.1:0-1698 GCA_964578915.1 uncultured Lentimicrobiaceae bacterium | reverse complement strand
GCCTCGTTACCGATGTGATTGCCGATAGCGCACCGCTTTACGAGAAGGCATCGGTGGACGAGCATTACCTTGACCTCAGTGGGATGGACCGCTTTTTTGGTATTTATAAATGGACGCACGAGTTGCGCCAGCGGATCATCCTCGAGACGGGACTGCCGATCTCGTTCGGACTGTCGCAAAACAAAACCATATCCAAAATTGCTACCGGACAGGCCAAGCCCAATGGTGAGTTGCAGGTGCTTCCCGAGCAGGTACATCCTTTTTTAGATCCACTTTCGATCCGTAAAATCCCGATGGTTGGCGATGTGGGCTATAGGCTGCTGCGCTCGATGGGCGTGGCAAAAATTGGCACGCTGCGCCTGATGCCGCCCGAAATGGTGCAACAGGTGCTGGGCAAAAACGGTCTGGTCGTCTGGAAAAAAGCCAATGGCATCGATCCCAGTCCGGTAAAGCCTTACAGCGAACAGAAGTCGATGAGCAGCGAGCATACCTTTGAGCAGGACACCACCGATATGGTGCTGCTGCGGCAAAAGCTGTCGCATATTGTTGAAAAACTTGCTTTTGAGCTGCGCAATAAGCAAAAGCTCACCGGCTGCATTACGGTGAAGATCCGTTATGCCAACTTCGATACGCACAGCCGCCAGAAACACATTGCCTACACCGCTTTCGACCATATTTTACTCAACAGCGTGATGGAACAGTTTGCCCAGCTTTATAACCGCCGCATGTTGATCAGGCTGGTGGGCGTACGTTTTAGTCAGTTGGTTGGCGGCGCTCAGCAGCTGAATATGTTTGAAGATACCCCCGAAATGAGCAATTTATACCAAACCATGGATCATATCCGCAGGCGCTACGGGAAAACGGCAGTCGGCAGGGCAGGAGGGATGGCTTATCCGCTTTAGGAACGCGAAATAAAAATGTTCAGGCAGTTGGATTTGCGGGAAATAGGGTTTAGTTTTATGGTCTGAAAAAATGGCGTAACCATGCTTCCAATATTGATTGATAAATCAAAACGAATTAACGAAACCAATAATTTTGAATTTGTTATATCAAATGGTGAAATCATAGAAATTAGAATAAAAGAAAGTAAAGGGTTTAAACCATTAAAAGGTACAGACCTTAAGAATTTTAAAGAGTTTTTGTCAATTTATGCAAATGAAATTGTTAAGAAATGGATTGACTATTTTGTTTATCACAAAGACATAGATTTTGAACGAATAACAAAAAAAGATAAAATGAAAATCATAGAACAATATCCAGAAAAACAATTAGACCGGATTGAAATTGGTGCTGCAAAATACATCGGAGATTATGCAATTCGAATAAAATTTAAAGACGGAACTGAAAAACTTGTTGACTTCAAACCCTTTTTGAATAAGTCCCAACACCCAGCAATAAATAAATATTTGAAAGAAGAATTATTTTCAGGTTTTCAGATTGTAAAAGGAAATCTTAACTGGAATGACTATGATTTGATTTTTCCAATTTGGGATTTGTACAATGGAAGTATTGAATAAAAGCAACATAACGGCAATAATAAATATAGTTTATTTGGCAGATAATGCTGATGATGAGAATGATAGCAATATACAACCATCATTACCATAGACCTCATCCGCAAGCGCTACGGAAAAACGGCGGTGGGCAGGGCAGGAGGGATGGCTTATCCGCTTTAGGAACGCGAAATAAAAATGTTCA
>CAZOEV010000745.1:0-1698 GCA_964578915.1 uncultured Lentimicrobiaceae bacterium | reverse complement strand
GGCTACATTTTATTTTGATGTGCTAGGCAAAGTACAAGCCCACTCTAAAGTAGAAAAAGTCTTTGTCTCTGTTTCCGGAGTTAGATGTCACAAACCTTTGTAGCTGGCTATTTATAGCTTCTGCCATTGCGTTAGTTTCTCCTGCGATGAAATAGTTTCTTATTGTAGCTTCATTTGATTCTACCATTGATTTGAAGTTGAGTAATTCATCGACATCTGCACTTTCCACATCTTCATACCATTGGTGGAGCAGTCTGTCAATATGCAGATAATGTTTACCTATATTCTTGATACTCATAAAGTCTCTAAATTTTAGGCACAAGTGATATGTCTTTTCGATTTCGGGGAACGCCTCAAAAAGTGTAACAGCTCTTTTTCTTTGCTTTTCATTCCACTTGTTGCTGTATTGAAAAAGCAGATAACGGCTTCTGGCGAGCAACTCAAGGGGTGTTTCCCCATTACTCATTGTCTGTTCTATGTACTTGAATTTTGCGGGTTTAAACCTCTCACCCATTTTTTCGCATTCTAGCGATCTGTTTGCTTGAGTTGTTTTGAACTCTTGAAAGGCTTTTCGACGTTTTTGCAATTCTGCTTGGCGATAACGTATCCTTACTGATTGATGGGCGTCGAGTAGATTTTTGATGACATGGAATTTATCTCCGACCTGAACAGCTTGAGGCATAAGTTCATTGCATACTTTCTCAAACAACTTTGAAAAATCACGGGTTATACTTTTTATGTTCCCCAGCTGGGATGGATACTGTTGTAAAATCTTTTTTATATCAGGGAAAGTTATTCCCTTGTAGAGCATGGCAATCTTACCTGTTTCCCTGTTGCTTAGCACGGTACAAATGTCGCTTCCTAAGTGTTTTTCGTCTATAGACATGCGCTGGCCAAAGTTCTCAAGCTTCAATATGGGCACTTCGATATTTGCGGGCGGCGCTTTTATATCGTGCTGATGGACAATGGAATTATTCTTGGCATAATCGCTTAAACAATCCCTGTACCAGCGGTAAATCGTGCTTCCCTTAATCTGTAAGGCTTTCCCAAAGCTTGTTATATTCATCGGGCTGCAATCCAAGCTCCTCTTTTAAAAAAGCACCGAATTCTTTCGTTGTTTTTATGCCTTTTTCATGTAGCCTATAGTCATTAGATATGCCCGGTTCTTTGCTCCCTTTCTCTTTCCAACGCCTGCGCCGTAGCACAATAAATACCGATTTGTCTTTTAGCGGAAAGGTTTGTAGCTCCAACTTGTTCAGATACCCATCCAAAACAACTTCTTTACCTTTAAGCTCATGGGGAATCTGATCCGTTTTCTCGGTGAAAATTAAAAGTATGTTTTTTGAGGTTTCTTGAATCTCGGTAAAATTAAAATTGTTGACCACCTCACTTGGGGCAATTAATTTAACCAAATCCAATAATAACTCTTGTTCACTCATGGCTATAAAGATTTTTAAAAGAAAAAGGAGTTTTTTTAGGCATTCGTGATTGGAATGATGAACAAGAAAAGGGAGGTGTTAGCCTCCCTGTGACCATTCCAGTCAACCAAGATATTCCTATCAGGTTGCTCTCCAGCAGAGCCTGAGTCCGCTTCTCATGGCAGAACAAATTTAGGACTATTCTAAGAAAGTATGCCTGAAAAAAACTCTTAATTCAAATTGTGTTAAAATTCCCAGCACATCAAAATAAAATGTAGCC
>CAZOEV010000744.1:0-1701 GCA_964578915.1 uncultured Lentimicrobiaceae bacterium | reverse complement strand
TCCAATTTCTAGAGAGACTGGCTGATATGAAGCTTTTTGTATTCTGATGGATTAACACCTGTTTTCGCCTTAAACGCCTTAATGAAAGTAGTTCTAGATTTGAAACCTACTAGAAGAGCGACTCCATCAAGGCTATATTTTAACCATTCAGAATTTTCAAATTTCTTTAATACTATTTCTATCCGTTTTTCATTTACGAGTTGATTGAAATTTTTCTGATAGAAATTGGTGATCATTTGTGAACAATGATTTTTGGAGATATTCAGATAAGTTGCCAAATCTTCTTGCCTAAATTCTGGTTTTAAATAGGCCGTTTCAAGCTCGAAAAAATTATCAATCTGCTCTCGGTGATTTCCCAGTTCTTCTATTGAAAAATCTTGTTTAATTTGGTTTGACCCTGAGCTTTTTTTCTTGTTCTCCAAACTTGCCCCATACAATACCCGCGGCTCAAAAAAGAGATAAGCGAATATCGCAATCAAGTAGAGTGAAAAGAGGAAAGTGGTGAGCG
Organism: uncultured Lentimicrobiaceae bacterium; assembly: GCA_964578915.1. Lineage (GTDB taxonomy): Bacteria > Bacteroidota > Bacteroidia > Bacteroidales > F082 > UBA5536. The sequence goes on along the minus strand of CAZOEV010000744.1, from coordinate 1,193 downwards.
AGTGTAAATCTAGCGTAGAAGAATCGACAAGAAGTCCAATAAGCGCAACAGTATTTCCCAAGAGCATCAAGGAAGAAACGCCGATGAGCCAAATAAACTCACTCTTCACTTTTTGCTTTGATTTTATTCTATTCATGAGCATGTAAATTGCAATAGAACTAAATAAAATACCAATAGAAAACTGTAGAATAAAGTTTAAATAGGCGGGCATAAACCCTAATTTGGTGTAGAATATGGCATCTTGGTTTTCTATCAAATTTCGCAGGTGCTCAATTTTGAAAGCCACATCTTCAAAGTAAAACGGAGAGATCAACAAAAGTGCCAAAACTGGCATACAAAGGATAATAAGATCTATTCGTTTGGGCGACTTATAACCCATGACCGTGCTCCTGATAAAAAGTATAAATACCGCCAAATGAAGATAATTTAATGGTGAGCCAAAACCGCGTATATGAGGGTAATCTATGATGAAACCCGACTTTATTAAGATGACCAAAAAAGCATAGGAAGAAAGTGAGAGGACATATACCTGAAGGAGTATTTTTTGATATATGTTTCTCTTGTGCTTGAAAGCAATCACTAAAAAGGTGAGTAGAGATAGTAGGATACTAGATATTTGAACAATCGCTAACATTCTATTTTGCTAGATTTATTTGTGAGTGCGGGTTAATGAGAACCTGTGCACAGTGAACTATATTTTAACAAATCTATCATAAATTTACAACAAAACGCTGAATATTTTTTTTAATTGTAGTTGCCTAGATTCAACTAGCAAATGCATTTTTTTGGTTTATAAATTTATCTTTCATATTTCGATATTTCGGCATCCAGCATCGAGTAACCCGAGGATATTTCGGCACTGCCATCGACTAGAAACAGGGTACTTGTTTTGGAATTACCACTAATTTTGCCTTCAACATTTACTGCCGTAAAGCGCGAAACACTTTCGATTCCTTCTTTAACTTTTACATAAATCAATTGGTTTTTTGGTGGCGGTGGCGTATGGATACATGCACCAACCCAAGGCACTAATAAAAACTCAGTAATCTTTTCGTCGATAATATTTAGCGGTAATAAAAAACCTGCAATTTTTATTTTTGTATGGTTGAGACTGGCGTTCACGCCTTCCATTTGCTGTCGCCGCAAGTCAGTAATTTTGGAACGCATCATCAACAAGCTGTCAATCTCAACTT
>CAZOEV010000743.1:0-1705 GCA_964578915.1 uncultured Lentimicrobiaceae bacterium | reverse complement strand
TGGCTAACGAAATACCAAAAAGCCGTTCCAAAAATTTGCCCTCAATGCCCTCGTTAGAACTTGAAATCACGCCTAAAACCAAAAAGAAGGTGCGATATGCCATGGGGTAAAAATCAGCCGTTTTTTTGTCAGAGAACGTATTATAGCCAAAATAGAGTCCTGCCGCCAGCAAAACAACGGTATAAAAAAAGAAGGTAGGGACGACGGTGAGCAAATTGTAAGCAATTACGGCAGCAATTCCCCCAAATAAATTTGTAATAAGGATAACGTGTGCTTTTTTTGACTTATGTATCAGCGGATCCATGGCAAGAACGATGATAAATACCAAAGTTAAAATCATGCTGTTTGGCAGAAAATAAAAAAAGTAGATCACCACAGGAAGCAATACAATCAGGCCATTTACGGCCATTTTATCCAGGTGGTAATTCGTCTCTTTCTGTTGTGTGACTGTTTCTTGCGGAGTGCCAAGCTCAGGGAAAATTAAAAAAGCAAATTGCGCCATGCCCAAGGCGATTGCCAAATTCAGCAGGATGTCCGAGAAAATCAAGGCTGCGGCAGGCTCGGCTGTGAGGCTTAACAGTGGAAATAAAATAGAGAACATTAGAAATAACATCCGAATGGCTTCGGGAATTGCAATTAGCCTGAAAGACCAGAAAATAACCAGCGCAAGGATTAAAATGCTCGCTAAAGGATAATCTTGAACAATACTGCCTAGAAATAAACCCATTAAGCCCAAAACGAATAGTGCTGCTATGGCAAGCAACGATTTGGTGATGCCAAGTGCTTTTGTTCCTTTTCCCAATAACATTATCGCAAAAATGGCCGAAATTTGTGGCGAAAGCAGCCCGAGCACTGTAGCAATAAGCAGCGTTGATACCACCCCAAAAAGCGACCGAAATATCGCGGTATTTTGCTGAGAAGATTTTATGATTGACAAAGTATTATCTGACATAAGCCAATTTAGAACTTAACCAGATTTTAAACTGGGCGAGCTTATTCAACACAAAACTATTGCCTGTGTAAACTACCACAACCCCTTGGCTGCCCTGGCGTAATTTCTTGTAAACCGAAGGGTCTTCGAGCGAAATAATTACAGGAAACCGCTGCTGTTCGCGCAACCAACCCTGTGTGCCACGCACGGTGGGTAAATCTCCCGCCGAGGTTGTTTGTGTTTTTACGCCATAAGCTATACTCGTAACTTTGGCTTTGTAAACCACGCCAGCATCCACATCGAAGGTAATGTCAGCATCGTTGGATGCTTTTAAATGGCTAAGGTTTTTCTCTGTGAAATTGGCCTGGATCCAAATGGTTTCATTTGAAATTAGCGTTACCAGCGGGCGGCCTGCCGCTGCATAATAGCCTGTTTGTACGTTAAAGCTCTCAATAATTCCATCGGAAGGAGCTATGATCACGGTTTGTTCCAAATCCCAGTTGGCTTTATCCAATTGGTTTAAAGCCGCTTTTACCATGGGATTGTTGGCGCCTAAGGGACCCAATGCGGCTTTTTGTCCTTCCAAATTTGCTTCTGCTGTTTTCACGCCTTCTATGGCCGATAAATAGGACGACTCCGAGCGGTCTTTATCTGCTTCAGACAAGGCGCCTTCTTTTTGGCTTAGAATCCGTTTTGTACGTTCCCAGTTTTTTGTGGTGCGTTCCAGCTGCACGTGCGCCCTGTTTAGTTGTGCCGATGCTACGTTTAAGCCTT
>CAZOEV010000742.1:0-1712 GCA_964578915.1 uncultured Lentimicrobiaceae bacterium | reverse complement strand
CTACAAGAAATTAGGGGAAGAGTCCGAATACGCTGCATGGCTTTATGTTAACGGCTTCTGCGCCAATCATTTCACGGTGAGCGTGAATGCTTTGAAACATTTTGAAAGCCTTGAATCTGTAAACCAATTAATCAAAGATAATGGCTTCCGCATCAATGATTCGGGCGGAGAAATCAAAGGTAACCCATCTGAATTGCTTGAACAGTCGAGCATCCGTGCCGAGATGATTGAAGTAGATTTTGTGGAAGGTAAAAAGGAAATCCCTGGCTGCTATTACGAATTTGCAAGACGTTATGCTGATAAAAACGGCCAATTGTATTCTGGTTTTATTGCCAAATCTGCTGATAAAATTTTTGAAAGCACAGACAAGGTTTCCTAAAAAATTTCAGAGCAAAGCGGCTTTTGATACTTGTTTCGCATTTATCATAAGCCGCTAAATTGCTGCAAACTACAAGCAAAAAACGGAACATAATTATGCGACAATCCAAGATTTACGAGAAATTAGCTGCTTTAAAATCCGTTTTTAAAGGTGATATATTTATTGATGATGCCACGCGACTGATCTACGCTACAGATGCTTCCGCCTACCGCGAAAAACCGCTTGCTGTGGTGCTTCCGCGTGATAAAAGCGATATCAAAAAGCTGATTGCGTTGGCTCATGACACCAAAACATCGCTTATTCCACGTGCTGCTGGCACTTCCTTGGCAGGCCAAGTGGTGGGCAACGGCATTGTGGTGGATATCTCGCGTTATATGACTCGCATTCTGGAATTTAATCCCACTGAAAAGTGGGTAATTGTTGAGCCCGGCGTTATTCTCAGCGAATTAAACCAATTTCTGGAACCCGAAGGCTTGTTTTTTGCTCCTGAAACCTCCACTGCCAATCGCTGCATGATGGGCGGCATGTTGGGTAATAATGCCTGTGGTGCACATTCGCTGGTGTATGGAAGTACCCGCGATCACACCTTAGAAGTGGACACGATTTTAAGCGACGGCACAGCATGTAGCTTTGGATCATTAACGCAAGAAGCCTTCAATCAAAAGCTCAAGCTTGAAAGACTTGAAGGCGCTATTTACCGTAATATCAATCAAATACTTCAGGATCCTGCCACACAGGATAACATCAGGGCTGAATACCCAGACGCTTCGCTAAAGCGGCGTAATACAGGCTATGCCATTGATTTACTGCTTGAAACAGCGCCTTTCACTAACAATAAATCTGACTTTAATTTTGCAAAACTGCTTGCTGGTTCCGAAGGCACGCTGGCTTTTACTACTTCCATCAAGCTCAATTTGGTTCCGCTGCCGCCCAAAGAAAAAGCCTTGATTTGTGTGCATTTTAACTCCATTAAAGAATCGCTGCACGCCAATTTAATTGCCCTAAAATACCAACCTGTTTCTATTGAACTGATGGACAAAACGGTGATGGATCTCACCAAGAAAAATATTGAACAAAGCAAAAACCGTTTCTTCGTTCAGGGCGATCCGGGTGCTATTTTGATCGTAGAATTTGCTGAAGAAAGCAAAGAAACCTTGGCTGAAAAAGCTGCCGCAATGGAAGTAGAAATGCTTGATGCAGGTTTGGGATTTGCTTTTCCGATGGTTGCAGATGCCGACATGAACAAGGTTTGGGATTTGCGAAAAGCCGGCCTCGGAATCATCAATAATATGGTAGGCGATGCCAAACCTGTTCCAGTGATTGAAGACACGGC
>CAZOEV010000741.1:0-1713 GCA_964578915.1 uncultured Lentimicrobiaceae bacterium | reverse complement strand
ATGGACGCGAAATCTGGAAGCAAAGCCTGAGTAGCATCAAAGGTGGCGGCGCTGATTTCAAGCGGGCAGCAATAAAAGCTTTTGAAACGGCAGCACAACAGTTGAAGGAGGCTATGCCGGAGAAAATAAAGTAAAGGGCATCGATCATTTACCGAAGTTGTCGTGCAGCAACTTGTTTTGTTAGTCAAAAGAAGACTTTTTTCTTTCAAATCTAACAAGGTCTTGCTAGAGGATTATTTCAATTCCCTTAGCACTACAGAGGCACAATAGCAGCCAAAAATAGCTGGCATATAAGATATTGTGCCTACGGTACTGCGCTTTCCTTCTTCAGTTTTCAACTTAACAATAGTTGATTTTTCTACTGGTTCAGTTGAGTAAATGGCCGTAAATCCTGCTTCCAAACCTAACCTGCGCAATCTTTTTCGGATATAAAAGGCGAGACGGCAGTGCTGGGTTTTGCTAATATCTGCAATGGCTATTTGTGACGGATCAAGCTTGCCACCAGCACCCATCGAACTGACAACTTTATGGCCTTTTTGAAGCGCTTGGGCAAGTAAATATACTTTTGGTGATAGCGAGTCGATGGCATCAATAACATAATCGAATGGCTCTTCCAGCAGGTTTTCTGTTTTGTCGTCTTTGATAAAATCATGAATCAGCCGGAGTTCTATTTCAGGATTTATATCGCGTAATCGCTCTGCCATAAGCTGGGTTTTGTCTTGTCCTTCGCTACTTTTAAGTGCTAAAAGCTGGCGGTTTCTGTTGGAAGGCTGAATCGTGTCGCCATCAACCAGTGTAAGTTTACCAATGCCGGCGCGGGCAAGCTGTTCGGCGGCATAAGCTCCTACTCCGCCAAGCCCGGCTACCAATACATTGCTTTCAGTAAATTTTTTCAGGCTTGCCTCACCTATTAATAATTCAGTACGAATTTGCCAATCGGGAATCATTAAGTTTGATTTGTGAAATGAGCGGCAAAGTTAAAAAACAACTGCCTTTTTAGTTCTTCTATATCCATTTTTAAAATTTTCGCTACCTGTTGGTAAATCTCTTCTATAGAAAATTCTGTTTGTTCATCGGTTTCCAAAAACAGATGCTCCAATGGAATAGCAGCTATTGTTTGGCTAATTTTGTGATTAGATTTCATTAAAGCCGCGCCGACTGTCAGTTTTATATCTTTATCCGTTAACTGTTTAGCTAATTCTCTTTTGCCATCAAAGCCATGAATAATCCATAAGCCTTTTGGATGTTTTTTTCGCATCGCCAACAATTCTGAGTAGGCTTTTACACAATGGATAATTAGTGGTTTATCGTACTTTATAGCAATTTCTATCTGTAGTTCAAAAAGAGCTTTCTGTTCTTCAATAGGAGTTTTTATTAGTTTGTCTAAACCAGCTTCTCCAATGGCAATTATTTGAGGATTAGAGGCTTCTTGTTTTAGTTTTTGAATCAGGATGTTTAGATTTTCTGATTTAATTTGCCAGGGATGAATGCCGTAGCTGCATTTTATTGTCGGATTATTAGGGATTGGATTTCCTGCCATAATGTTTATTACAGCGTAGCTTTTAGAATTTGAAGGCCTCGGCTGGTGCGTATGCAGGTCGATAAATGGAAATTCGTTCATTACGCAAAGTTAGCGAAGTACAAAATATATCACCTAATTTTATTAGCGGAAAGAAACATCTTCATTTTCAGGTTATGACTATTTATAAGCAA
>CAZOEV010000740.1:0-1731 GCA_964578915.1 uncultured Lentimicrobiaceae bacterium | reverse complement strand
ATTAAAAGTGTGTGCAAATGTAAACAAATCAAGGTTTATGCTGAAATGGTTTTTGTGTTTTGCAGTAATTTGTTTGCTGTTAGATTGAGTCCCAATTCGGTTTCAGTAAGCGATCCGCAGTTTGCACTAATAAAAATTGAATTGCTGTTTTTTTTACTTCGCCTTGCGCGAAAAAGAGGGGCTGCGGTATAAATTCCTACTTTTGTGCCAACGAATTTTCATGCTATGGCAATTCCAAAAAAAGAAAAATGGTACCGCAAACTGCGTCATAAGTATCGTTTGGTGATTTTTCATGACGAAACTTTTGAAGAAAAAGTTAGTTTTCGGCTTAGTAGGCTCAATGTTTTTATAACGCTGGTGAGCCTTGCAGTGGTTTTGATTTTTGTAACCAGTTATATTATTGCGTTCACTTCGCTGCGCGAATATATTCCAGGTTATACGGATATTGGCTTGAACCAGCGCATTTACGAAATAGAAACCAGGGCTGATTCGCTGGAGCGGGTTTTTCAGCAAAAAGACCGATATATTGCTAATATTAAGCGTATTGTGGATGGTTATGATGCCGACCAAGACAGTATTGATGCTTACAATATTCAGGCAGATATGGGTATTTCGGCCATTGATACCATAGATTTTTCCCGTTCGGAAGAAGATAGTTTGTTGCGTGTTGAATTTGAATCTGCCGAACGTTTTAACCTCTACGACCAAAGCGCTATTGTGCCAGAAAGCCGACGCCGAACCATGAAAGTGGCTAACTTTTTTATCCCACTCAAAGGAACTATTACCAATTCTTTTGATCCTGTTAACAAGCATTTTGGTGTAGATATCGTAGCAAAAACCAATGATGCCGTTAAAGCCACATTGGAAGGAACGGTAGTTTTTGCATCGTGGACGCCAGATAAGGGATATATAATAGGAGTGCAACATGCTGGTAACTTTTTCTCGGTATATAAGCATAATGCGGTGCTGTTAAAAAAAGAAGGCGATTTTGTGAAAGCTGGCGAAGCCATTGCTATTGTTGGCGATAGCGGTGAACTAAGCACTGGGCCACATTTGCATTTCGAGCTTTGGTTTAATGGCATTCCTATCAATCCCGGCGATTATCTTTTATTCTGAATTGGTCAACATTTTTCATCAGCTATGCTTGGAAATTAGCCTATAAATGCATAATTTTTCGTAATCTTGCAGCCGAAAAAATATGAACAACAGCGCCCTTTTGCTGTTTTGTGAATTGATTTAAATAACACCTAAATAACAGCGGTTTCGCATTTCAAATAACATAATGGAAATATTTATAAAGATTGTTCAGCTTTTATTGAGTCTCTCAATTTTAGTCATTGTTCACGAATTTGGGCATTTTGCAGCGGCAAAAATTTTCAAGACCCGTGTAGAGAAATTTTATCTCTTTTTTAATCCCTGGTTTTCTATTTTTAAGTTCACCTACAAAGGCACCGAATATGGTATGGGATGGCTGCCACTTGGCGGCTACGTTAAAATTTCGGGTATGATTGATGAGTCGATGGACAAGGAAGCCATGAAACTGCCGCCGCAGGATTGGGAGTTTAGGTCGAAACCGGCTTGGCAACGACTGATTATTATGCTGGGTGGAGTTACCATGAATGTGGTGCTGGCTTTTGTGATTTATATCGGCATGCTTACTTTTTATGGCGAGCAATACCTTCCCACCTCCGAAGCAAACCGCTATGGCATTGCCACCGATAGCCTTTCAAG
>CAZOEV010000739.1:0-1733 GCA_964578915.1 uncultured Lentimicrobiaceae bacterium | reverse complement strand
AATTTATTACGGATTAACGTACGGAATTCGTTATGCACCTTTGCTACAGCGCATTAATAGGGCAGCATGGCGTGATGATAAAGTCAAAATAGCAACCAATTGGTTGTTAGCCAATCGTTGTGCCTCATTGTAAAAAGACAGCCGACGCACATTCAAGCACATTTGGTTTTGTCGACACTCAAACCCAAAACAGAAAAACCAAAAGAGCATGAATTTTGCCAACGCTAAACTGAATAAGATTGAATGACAGAAAGTTCCAAAATATTAGAAATACTGAACACTTCACCAAGTGTTGAATTGCTTCGTTTAAGAAACAGAGAAATGATTATTGAATTTTTATTAAGTTCCTTTTCGAGTGAACAGGGTTCAATTTCTTTCGAAAACATTCATAATCAATTAGCAGATTTCATAGAATACAAACAAATTGAGAATGATGAAGACAGCGAAATAAGTGCTTTTGATACTTATGAAGAGAAAGCTAAAAAGTACATTCTAAATTGGACAAACAAAGGTTTCTTAACCAATTACCCAGATGAGCAAGGTGAAGTTTTCTATGAGCTTTCTGCTTATTCAAGCAAAACCATTGATTGGTTAGCAAGTTTGAAAAAGGAAGAATTTGTTGGTACAGAATCAAAGTTTAACAATATTCTAAATCAGTTGAAAGAGTTGGTTGAATTTACCAATGAAGATACTGAAAAACGGATTGAATTATTGGAAGAAAAGAAATTGAAAATTGAACAACAAATTCAACGAATAAAAATTGGCGAAGATGTAAAGGTGTTCGAGGAATTTGAAATCGTTCCACGTTTCAACCAGCTTAATCAATCGGCTAAAGAATTGTTGTCTGACTTTAAAGAAGTAGAAGATAATTTCAAAGAAATAACCAAAGGTATTTATCAAAAACACGCTGACGAGAGTTTATCCAAAAGCGATATACTGGAGTTTACTTTTGACGCACTTGATGCCTTGAAAGAAAGTCAACAAGGAAAAAGTTTTTACGCTTTTTGGTCGTTCATTTTAAATCCAGAATTGCAAAACAGATGGGAAAGTCTGACTATAGAGTTGTATAAAACATTAGAGGAAAAATCAATTCCAATAAACGACCCGTTTTTAAAAGGAATGAAAAAACATCTTCACTGCTCTGGGCAAAAAGTATATAAAGCCAACGATAAAATGGCTGAAAAATTGAGCAGGATTATTCGTGAAAGTGAAAGTTCAAAATCAGAAGCAACAAAAAGTATCATACAAGAGATTAAGAAACAACTTGTTGAAATCAGCAAGAAAAAGAAAAAGCCCAACATTTCGTTTGAGTTAGAAACCGAAATGGAAATCAACATACCGTTTGAGCGAAAACTAACTTATGAACAAAATGAAGAAATTACATATATAAACAAACCGAAAATTGCGAATGAAGATATTACGTATTCTAAACATTTGAGTAAATTGTTTTCCCAATCAAACATCGATAAAGAGTTGTTGCGCAAAAGAATTAAGGAGATTTTGAAAGATAAATCTCAAACAACACTTTTAGATGTAGTTGAAAATTATGGCGGACTTGAAAAAGGTTTACCAGAATTGTTTGGATACATTACTATTGTGAAAGAATTTAAACACATCATCAGTCCTGATAAGACACAAAGTATCGTGTTTGATTTTGAAAATAAAAAGCGAATTAAAATCCCCGAAATTATTTTGACCAAATGAACAACTTAGAACTAAACAAAAAGCCATAC
>CAZOEV010000738.1:0-1735 GCA_964578915.1 uncultured Lentimicrobiaceae bacterium | reverse complement strand
AGAGTGAATGGAGGAGGAATTACAAAAAACAGAAAAGACAGCACAATTGTTGTTTTAGGATTGGAACCATATATAAACTATTTTGTTGAACTCAATGCAAATAGTTTTGAATACATTGCATGGAAACTTAATATAAAAACCCTGAACATTGCTATTAATCCCAATCAATTAAAATTGGTTGAGGTTCCGGTTGCAGTTGCCGGAGAAGTTACAGGAATGGTTTACATTAAAAAAGAAAACGAACAAAAAGGCATAGGTCGTATTAAAGTTTGTTTTTATAATAGCGATTCCATACTTGTTGCCAGCACGCTTACTGAAACAGATGGATATTTCTATTACCTCGGCCTTGCCCCTGGCTCATATACAGTTAAAATTGATCTGAATCAGTTAAGTAAACTTAAGATGACGGTTTCCCCTGATGGAATTCCAATTACTATTTCGCCTTCTGAGGATGGTGATATTGTGGATGGGTTGGAATTCGTTATTGCAAAAAAACAAAACGATATAAAAACTAAAAAAAACAATGAGACTGAGATTATACAAAGTAATAAGCCTTATAAACAACCTGAACTCCATGATGAAAAGGCACACATTATAACAACTGCTACAAATAACATTGAATATAGAGTCCAGCTTATGGCATTAAGCAAAAGAATATCTAAAATAGGACTTGCAAAAAAATACAATTTAGACAAAACGATAAAGGAAGATATTTATAATGATTATTATATCTATACAGTTGGGCCATTCCTAACTTACGAAGATGCAAAAAAATACAGCAATGAGCTCGGCACAGTAAATAATATTTACAACACTTTTGTAGTAAAATTCAAGAATGGAAAACGGCAATAGTACTTCATAAAATAAACAGCAATGTATCTCTTTATTTCACACTCTTTGTTTATTGGTGTGTATTCCAGAAATAAAATAATCTTTTGGACTTGTTTTAAGCTTGGATTATTTCTGTTTAATTCCCAGTTTGTGATTGAATCAGTAGTAACATTTATTATTTTAGCAACTTGTGGTTGGCTTAAATTTAAATCAAGTCTTTTCTTTCTTAAATGGTCACCATAGGTTTTAAGTTCTTTGGGATAGGGCTTTCTGTTTGGTTTTTGGGCTTTTAATTCAATATGACAGATGGGCAACGCAACCGTGCCCATGCGGTTATTATAACCACCCAACTAAGGATTGCGTTTGTGGTCCCGGTGTTGTTCAAAAATAGTTTATAGTTTTAATGCAAATAACTCCAATCTTACAAATGAAATGAAGGATGAAATTAAACGAGAATAACCAACGCACACAGCCAAGCACATCCCGATGAAGAAATCGGGAAGAGCTTGTCTGTTTGCCAACGCTTTTTTTGCCGACCCTAAAAACAAAATCGGGAAAGTGCAAACTTGAAAATGAAGTAGTTCTAATGAAACGAAGAAAACGCCCAGCAGGTAACAATGTGTCATATGTCATTGGGCAGCAGGTGGTAAATTGAAACGTGAGAACATTTAATAAACATATACGCGATTTGAAAGTAATGAGCTTTGAAATGCCCAACGCTTCGTAGTCAAGCACATTGGCTGGTCGCTCAAAAAGCCATCACACGACCAAAACCAGCCAAAGAGCTTGCCTACCCAAACGCACGGTGAAACATTGCAGCAAATTGACAGATAATATGACAAAAAACAATAAAGGCCAGTTGGTAACATTTTAGGAATTAAGGCACAGTTGAGCCCCGAAAAAA
>CAZOEV010000737.1:0-1741 GCA_964578915.1 uncultured Lentimicrobiaceae bacterium | reverse complement strand
TGGCGCTGTAGAACTTGTTGTGGCTCCAGCCTCTGCCACCAGCATTTACAATGCTGCCGGCGCTGCAATTGCTACTACAGAAAGTAAAAAAGCGATGCTGAACGCACTTGGAATCATTGGCCAATGGATTTCTTCAGGCGCAAATGTTGCTCCACTGCTGATATTTGCAGGTGTAGATTCAATCTTTGCTAACTTCAAAGGTGACAACACATACGTAGTAGAAAGCTTTACCGTAGATGGCTCAAAAACCACGCTCCTCGGAACTTTCATTCAGGCCAAATCTGGCACTGGAAATATCTGGACCATCACCACGAACCAAAGCAGTCCTTCGAGCCTGGTAAGTGAAGGTATTTTTGAAGTAATGCTAGAAGGTGGCGTTACCATGAAATACGAAATTGCACAAACAGATCCTGAAATTCCTGGTGTAACACCCCCTACAGCTACCGGTGGATTTGGTAGCACAAGTGGCGGTGCTTATGGCGAATCAAACGTCCAAAAGTACATTAAAAACTAAGTTTTATAAACCTAAAACGGCTGATAAAGTCAAGCTTTGTCAGCCGTTTTTACAATGAATCAACAATTGGTGTTGAGTTTTCACTCTTTTTACTTTGTAACAGCATTTTTAGCTTAAAATTTAAACTATGAAAAAATTTACTTTTCTTGTTGCAGCGCTGTTTGCAAGCATCGGTATGCTTTTGGCACAAGCACCGACAACACATTTTATGAGCAAGGAAATCCCAGAAAAGTCTGACAAAGAATTTCAGTTTCTCGCCTTTTTTATCAATCAAGGGGTTGCTTCCAATTTTTATCCCACCAGTGAATTTTTGCGCGGACAGGTTGTTGGCCGGTTATTCGGACAAAACGGATCAATGACCTAAGACACATCTCGCGCCATGTATATTGAACAGCGCATTGTTCCATTTTTCATTTATCAGCCCCATCTTTTTAACGGGAAAGCCATCCTCAGGGCTTCTTTCGAAATCGACTGGACCTGGGGCGATGCCTCTTACGGCACAGGCGGAAACCTGGGAGGTGCTATTTCGGCAGACCAGGTAAACCTGCAAACACAAAATATTGAATTAGAACTGATTCCCTGGGATCGCTGGTCTATTAATTTGGGTATGCAACGCATGTTCGACACCCCCTATAATGCCTACCGCACTTTATTCGACAAAATGACCAATACAGGTTACCGCCTGGGTTATTTTGGAACTGATGCTGTTGGAGTTACGGTAAGACACGACCGCGATTTTGGTAAATACAAAGCCGGATTTTATAAGTTTTACGAAAACAGTATTTTTCTTGATGATGACGTAAATATGTTCGAGCTGATGGCCGAACGCAGCGTATCACCTTTGTGGAACGTGGGCGCATCCTTCAATTACGTGCGCGACCGCTCAGCCGGAGATGGCGGCATTTCCATACTCGGACAAGGATTAAATTCCCTACTCAACGACTATATGGGAACCTTCAAATTTAAGTTTGGAACAGATCCTTACAAAGCAGATATCTTCTGGACTGGCGCATTTTTTAGTCGAAATGCCGATATGATGGCCGATCGCGTAACGCTCACCGGATTTTTTAATTATAACTTTGGAAGAGCCGATGTAAAACGCAATGGCGTATTTGAGAAAGGTGCTGATATCGGCGGTTTTGGTGCCAACCTGAAAGCTATTTATCGCTATGGACAAACACCCGATGATCATTTCAAACTCGACTTGGTTTATGCTTCAGGTGATGA
>CAZOEV010000736.1:0-1748 GCA_964578915.1 uncultured Lentimicrobiaceae bacterium | reverse complement strand
CTGGAATTTTGCACTCGAAGTGCATACAGGCCGAATTTTTCAGGGAATACTCGGTAGCTTCTATATCCTTATTATCCCGCTTTTCGGCATTGCTGTGCTGCTAATTTTGGTATCGGGTCTTATTCGCTGGCTAAAAAAGTACCGAAGGAAAATAATTATTTAGATCAATTTTAAACTACGCATAGCGTACGATTTTCCTTGTCCAGACTTCCGCGAATATTTATATTTGTACAATATTAATAGTTTAAATACTTGAATACCGAAATAGAAAACTAAAACCCAATTATACTATGAAGCGGTTTATCAAACGACTTATTCCTCCTCCACAGTGGCGCATTGCTGTCATTATTATGATGGGAGCAATTGTGGGTCTGGGATTTTACGCTTTTTACGCGAGCAAAGCCTATTCCTATTTATCTGATGCGCCAGAAACCTGCGTCAATTGCCATATCATGGCGCCACAATATGCTACCTGGCAACATAGCTCACACCGCGAACACGCGAGCTGTAACGACTGCCACGTGCCACAGGACAATATTTTCCGCACCTATTATTTTAAGGCAATGGATGGCGCACGACATGCAACGATGTTTACTTTACGTCTGGAACCACAAAATATTTTTATCAAAGAAGCCGGAATCGGCGTGGTGCAAGAAAACTGCATCCGTTGCCATAACCAGCTGATCTCTGATGCGAAATTAATGGTACAGACCGATCTTTATCAGCACAAATTTGAAGATCGGCTGTGTTGGGAATGTCACCGCGAAGTGCCTCACGGAAGGGTGAAAAGCCTTTCGAGCACGCCTTATGCACGCGTTCCGATGTTGCCTTCGACTGTTCCAACTTGGCTAAAAGAAATGATGAATCAAAAATAAATTTGAACCAAAACAATGAATACCATGAATACAAAAAAGAGAAGTCCCTGGGTTAACTGGACACTATTTATCGTGACGCTTGCCGTTGTGTTTTTCCTCGGCTTATTGGTTTCCTCCATTACGGAGAGAAGGGCTGAAGCCATTTTCGCTTACAAACCAAAAGTAAAACTCGGCGAGTTTGAGCCACGCAATGAAGTTTGGGGCAAAAACTACCCCAAAGAGTTTGAAACTTATCGTAAAACACAAGAAACTGATTTGCACACACCTCACGGCGGAAATGCCATGCGCGATGTACTCGAAGAAAATCCAGAAATGGTTGTGATGTGGGCTGGCTATGGCTTTGCCAAAGATTATAACCAAGGCAGAGGTCACTCTTATGCTATTGACGACATCAATAATTCGCTCAGAGTAGGAGGCCCAATGGCACCTGATGAAGGTCCTATGCCAAGCACCTGCTGGACGTGTAAAAGTCCTGATGTGCCACGGATGATGGCTAACTTAGGTGGTCCGGCAGAGTTTTACAAAGGGAAATGGGCAAAACACGGCCCGGAAATAACCAACTCTATTGGATGTGCCGATTGCCATAATCCAGAAACCATGGATTTGGCCATTTCACGCCCAGCACTTATTGAGGCTTTTGAAGCCCGCGGCGAAGATATCACGCAGGCTACCCACCAGGAAATGAGATCGCTCGTGTGTGCTCAATGCCATGTAGAGTATTATTTTAACAATGAGGATAAAGAAAATCGCCCTAACTACCTTACTTTCCCTTGGGTAAATGGCTACCAGCCAGAAGATATGCTTAAATATTATGATGATATGGGCTTCACAGACTGGACACATACTATCTCAAAAGCGCCCATGCTCAAAGCA
>CAZOEV010000735.1:0-1755 GCA_964578915.1 uncultured Lentimicrobiaceae bacterium | reverse complement strand
TGTCTTTGTTCAAAAAACTGTTCATCTTCACTGATAAAAATCTCCAGAAAATCACGATAATTCGCCACAAGATCAACGCAAACATTAGCCGGATTTTGGATTCTCTCAATAGCCAATAGCGAATCCGCAACATCAAATTTCAGCGATAAAGTGGCTAAATGAGCCCGCTGACAGTTTTCATTAAAATCCCATTCAGCGGCAAAAGTGTTTCCAGCAAATAAAAGAAAAAAGACAGCAAAAATCAGCTTTCGCATCCGCAACAATTTTTTCAATCAGTATAAGGTTTAGCTATAAAAATTAGCTAACCTATTTTTTGACATAGTAGATAAAGGTGTAAAAATACAGAAAAAGGGAGCAACCGATGGTTACTCCCTTTTTTTAGTACATTAAATTGTGATTAAGCGGAATAATGCTCAGCAATTTCGTGATCCACTAAGATGCGTCCGCAATATTCGCACACAATAATTTTTTTGTGCATACGGATATCGAGCTGATGTTGAGGTGGAATCTTATTAAAGCAACCACCGCAAGCGTCGCGCTCAATCTGCACCACGGCTAAGCCATTACGCGCATTTTTACGGATGCGTTTATAAGCGATCAAAAGCCTGTCTTCAATTAATTTTTCGTTGGCTCTTGACTTATCAATCAAATTTTCTTCATCCTTTTCGGTTTCTTCGATAATTGATTGTAGTTCAGATTTTTTGATGTCCAAATCAGCGCTGCGTTCTTTCAGACGTTCTTTGGCTATTTTGATCTGTCCACCAAGTTCTTCTAGGCTTTCCGAAAACTCTCTGATGCGTTTTTCTGATAACTGAATTTCCAGTGTTTGGAATTCAATTTCTTTCGAAAGAGAGTCATACTCTCTGTTATTGCGTACGTTTTGCTGTTGCTCTTCGTAGCGTTTTATAAGCCCTTCACTGTCTTTTATGGCTTGCTTTTTCTCAGCAATGGCTTCATTGAGTTCTTTTCCCTCCTTATCCAGGTTGTCCACGCGTGTTTCGAGGCCAATAATCTCATCTTCAAGATCCTGAACCTCCAAAGGCAATTCTCCTCTGATAATTCTGATACGGTCAACTTGTGAATCAATTTGTTGCAAGGAATAAAGTGCGACCAATTTTTGCTCAACACTTACCTCACTCAATTCTTCGCCTTGCTGCTGCTTTGCGGCTTTCTGCTTTTCAACTGCCATATTTAGTGATATTTATTTGTTTTGGAAATAGCTGACTGCATTGGTATTTACCTCCGAAATCAGGGCTGCAAATTTAGGAATTTTTTTCTGAATGATATCAGCCATCAATTCTTTAGTAAATTGTTCTGTTTCATAATGCCCTGCATCCACCATAAGCAACTTGCCATCAGCCTCAAAAAAGTCGTGATATTTCATGTCGCCGGTCACGAAAGCATCTGCACGAGCGGCTTTGGCGTTGGGCAACAAAAAAACACCCGAACCACCACACAAAGCAACTTTTTTTATTTTTTTATTGGTAAAAGCTGTATGACGCATAGCCGGCGATCCCAATTTACTAGAAATCATACCTAAAAAGGCCTGTTCACTTAGCGGATCTTCCAGCTCGCCAAGCATTCCTGCACCGGCTGTTGAATTGGTATTTTCTAAAGGAAAAACATCATAAGCCACCTCTTCATAAGGGTGCGCCGCAGTCATTGCACTTAGCACCTGGGCCAATCTGTGTGCCGGCACCACGGTTTCTACTTTTACTTCAGCTACTTGATGCAGCTTTCCCCGCTCTCCAACAA
>CAZOEV010000734.1:0-1755 GCA_964578915.1 uncultured Lentimicrobiaceae bacterium | reverse complement strand
CCTGGATGAATGGAATTTTCGATCGCGTAATTGCTCCCTTTAAAAATGCTGAGCAGAATGACTAAAACACTAGATCAGCTACTTACACAGAAAAGCTTTAGCCGGGAAGATGTGATTAGCTTGCTCTCGGTAAAAGGCGCTGACACTCAAAAAGTATTGCACAGGGCATTGCAGGTAAAAGCCGATTCAGTAGGCCGCAAGGTGTATTTGCGGGGACTGATTGAGCTATCGAATATTTGCGCCAAAGATTGCTACTATTGCGGCATTCGTAAATCAAATAATAAAGTCCATCGCTACAATCTTAGTGATGAAGAAGTGTATGCAGCAGCAGAATTTGCCTGGCAAAAAGGCTTTGGCTCGCTGGTGATTCAAAGTGGTGAGCTTATTGCCCCAGCTTTTACAGAACATATCGAGCGGCTACTTATTGGTATTCATCAGCGCACTAATTCTGAATTATCGATTACGCTTTCCTGCGGCGAGCAACCCTTGGAGGTTTTCAAACGCTGGCACGCTGCCGGTGCCCACCGTTATTTGCTTCGCATTGAATCGACAGATCGTGATTTGTATGACCAGATTCATCCGCAAGACAGCCTTCATGCCTACGATAAGCGTATTGAAGGCCTTGAGAATCTGCGCAAAGCAGGCTATCAGGTTGGTACCGGCGTGATGATTGGACTTCCGGGACAAACCATAGAAAATCTAGCCGATGATCTGCTTTTCTTTAAAAGTCTTGATATTGATATGGTAGGCATGGGCCCTTATATTGAACATGCCGATACACCCCTTTTTGAAAAAATGATGCTGCTTTGGCCTGCCGCCGAGCGCTTCAGGATGAGTCTGCTGATGATTGCCAGCCTCCGCCTGCTGATGCCCGATATCAATATGGCTTCATCAACAGCACTTGAAACACTTGATCCTCGTGGTCGCCAGAGTGGCTTGCTGGCAGGCGCCAATGTGGTAATGCCAAACCTTACACCGGTAGTCAACAGGATTGATTACCAACTGTATAACAACAAGCCAAATCTGGACAAAGACCCAGCGCTAAGCACCAGCAGTCTCAACGAGGCAATTGAAGCCATTGGCGAAAAAATTTGCTATAACGAGCAAGGGAATTCACAGCATTTTTTAAAGCGGCAGGGCTAAAGCCCTTTTTCAACGGGCGATTTCATATCCCACGGGCTAAAGCCCGGGCTTAATCAAGAGTCTTCGACTGACCTATTGACCTGTAAACCCAACAATACACTGGCGACGATTTGCCTGCACAGAGTCCTAGTGGTGAGCACTCCGAACCTTGCCCATGATGACGCCAATTTTTTGAAGGATTTGAATCCAAAGCAGGGCTAAAGCCCTTTTTCATCAGGCGATCTCATAACCCCCGCTGGCGCCGATTTGCAATCGGTGCTACCAAATAATAAGTTACGCTTTCTTCCCGAATCAAGGTTGTATTTGAATGTATTACCACGCGAAATGCAGCTCGACAGGTCTGTCTGACATGCTAAGCAAGCTCGATCTTTATTGGTGCAGTGGCCAACAGTAAAAAGCTAAACACAAGGAAAATATTAGCTTTTAAACGTCAGGAAGACCTTCAAAACCTTAGATAGAAAATCTTACTTTTTATAAAAACCCCAAAGGTTTTTTGAAACCTTTGGGGTTTTTTAAAACAAAAAAAAGGAGCACCGTTGCCGGTGCTCCTTTCCTGTTTTGAAGTTCTAATAACTTCTATAAATTATTATCTGACGATTGTCAAACGTTTGG
>CAZOEV010000733.1:0-1756 GCA_964578915.1 uncultured Lentimicrobiaceae bacterium | reverse complement strand
TGTTGCATGTGTAATTCCACAGCTTACAACCATCCCCGTTTTTTTGCCCGCATCTGCAAAAACCTCTAGCAGGCTTTCAATGGCAGTACTATCTGGACGCATACTAATCATGCCATTGAGGGTTTTTTGTCCGGTTGCCAGGGCTGTGCCGGCAGCACCTGAATCTGTTATAAGTTTATCAGCAGAATGGGTTGTAATATTTCCTGTTATCGGCATCGAGCTCATTACAAGTCGCTTATTTAAAGCCGTTTCAGCAGCCTGAATTTGTGCATAACTCATGCCGTCACCTATCATAAAAATCACGTTTTTGGCAACAATATTCTCGTTTTTAGTCGGAGAATTTTTTTCATTTCCCGAAGGGGAAACACACGCGGTAAAGCTTAGAAACAAGCTAATTGCCAACAAATAATTTAATGTAATCTTCATAATATTAAGCATTTATGGTTAACAATGTAATTTCAGGCAAAATACCAATGCGCCCCGGATAGCCGATAGATCCGATGCCGCGATTCACATAAAGTTGCTGCTCGGTAGATGGACTTACATACATTCCGGCCCATTGTTCGTAAAGATATTGTGCCGGACTCCATTTTATACCCGGAATTTCGATGCCAAACTGAAACCCGTGTGTATGTCCGGCTAACATCAAGTCGATATCTTTATGTTTTTCTGTAACAATAGCATTCCAATGGCTCGGATCGTGCGACAACAAAATCTTTCCCTCCACATTTCCAATACCTTTACTGGCTTTGATAATATCGCCGTAGCGCGGAAAGCGGTTATTTTGGCTCCAGTTTTCTACGCCAATAAGCGCCAGTTTTTCCGAATCTTTTTCGATAATAACATGTTCATTTCGCAGCAGTTTCCAGCCGATGTCATTATAAAAATTAAACAAAGCCGACAAATTTTCCTGTTTTTCCTTGCGGGAAGGCCAGTTTACATAATCACCATAATCGTGATTACCTAAAATGGTAAAAACACCATCTTTGGCCTTTAGTTGTTTTAAAATATCTTTAAAGCGAAAAGCTTCTTCGGTGCGATAATTTACCAAATCACCAGTAAAAACAATCATATCAGGCTTTAGCGCAAGCACTTCGTCCACAGCGCGTTGCAGAGAATCGATATCAGCCCATCCACCGAGGTGCATATCAGAAATTTGGGCAATGCGATAACCGCTGAAAGCCGCATTTTTAAGTCCTTTCACGCGAACAGCCTGAGTTCGGATATTAAACTGGTGCACCCATTTAAACATTCCGGTAAACATGGTTCCAATTATCACTCCACCAGATACCAAAGCCATATTTCCTACAAATTTTCGACGGCTCAACTTCTCTCTTTCCGCTTTTTCTGCCTCAGCTGCAAGGAGTTTTTTGCTGAAAACAGTTTTCACTATCCTCCATAAAAAGCTGACAGCTTCATACACAAGCATAAAAAGTGCTGGAAAAAGTTTTCCAACGAATACGGAAAATATCACACCAAAAAAATAGGTTCTGAACAGTTGATTCCATTGCTGTTGAGGCCAGAAAACATTGGCAAGCATTATGCCAGAAAGCGCAATTAGTGGCGACCAATAAAGCAGCGCAATAGTGCTTTTAAGAACCTTATTATATGTGAAGATGCGTTTTCTGACGATAGTCCACATATAAAAATCCAACAAAAGCAATCCAATAAAGAAAGGAAAGCGCACTAAACTTTTTGGAAATACCAGCCAGGTGAGTATCATTCCGGCCACCAAAAAGAGTATGACAGAAAGAAT
>CAZOEV010000732.1:0-1757 GCA_964578915.1 uncultured Lentimicrobiaceae bacterium | reverse complement strand
TTTTGCAAGCGCTCGATGAGGCTGATTTAAAACCTGAAGCTATTGCTGGTGCTAGCATGGGCGCTATTGTTGGGGCTTTTTACGCCGCCGGTGTTAGTCCGCGCGAAATGCTAAAAGCCATCAAAACTCCCGACCTGATGCACTTCCGAAGTTGGATTGGCCTCAAAGGCGGAATCGGTTCCATGGATGTGATGCGGGAGCAGCTTTTCTCTATTACTGGCTTCGATAATTTCGATCAGTTGTCCATCCCATTAACGGTTTCAGTTACCAATATTAATACCGGAAAAAATGAATTAATTACCAGCGGTAATTTGATCGATGCCGTTGTTGCATCAGCTTCTATACCAGTGGTTTTTATGCCTATAAAAATTGGTGATTTTTATTATCTTGATGGTGGTCTCACATTAAATATGCCCATAAACTGTCTGAAAAAAGAAGGACGTATGATTATTGGGCTAGATTGTAACTACCTGGAAGAAGATGATATAGAATACGAAAGCTTGATGCCTGTAATTGAGCGAAGTCTACATATTATGGTACGTAATACAACGCGTGACCAATTAAATGCTTGCAAACTGTATGTTTCATCAAAGAAAATGATGAATTATCATACATTCGATTTCGAAAAAGCCAACGAAATTTTTGAGATCGGTTATGCTGTCGGACTTCAAAAAATCCCTGAAATTAAACAACTTTTGACCTAGGCATTCCATTTTTCTATTCTAAATAGTACTGGAATTAGCTCAATAATAAATCCTTATATTTAGAATGTTTTTTAATAGGAAAACAAGTAAATAAATACCTAAATAAAGTTTATTTTTGCTGAAAATTTAGCAAATGGCCTATTTTAAAGCAGAAGATACTTTATTTGAAATCACAGAAAAATACCCACAAACCATCAAGGTTTTCGTGGAGCAAGGTTTTGAACAGTTAGCCGACAAAGAAAAACGTGCCACACTGGGCAAAGCCCTGAGGCTCAATATCGCGCTCTCGATGCGAAATATTGATGAAACCGCCTTCGCTGACTTGCTAAACCAAGCAATTGAAGGTACAAACAGCAACAATAGCAATATTGATCCATCAAAAAAAATTAATATCAAAGGCTTGTTACCTTGTCCTGTGCGCCTGCCCTTGCAGGAAGCTTTGGATGAATTTATTGAAAATAGCACCGACCACATTCAGGTTGAAGCCCAGCTAAAAGCAGCCTCGATGGGTTTGGATTGGATAAAAGATGAAATTTTGTCGGCAGAAAAAGCTGAGAATCTCGATGATTTATATATTTCCGCTGGCTTCGATATGTTTTTCGAAGACAGCTATTTTGGCCGCTTTATCAAAACCGGCGAATTTGCTGATCCCATGCCCTGGAAAAGTATTAATGGCGATTTTGATCACGACGGCCTGCGCCTGAAAGACCCCAAAAGCCGCTATGGTATTATTGCTGTCGTGCCAGCGATTTTTCTAGTGAATACAGAGCTTATCGGCGACAGGCCGGTGCCGCAAAGCTGGGAAGATTTGCTCAATCCCATTTATGCCAACAGCATCAGTCTGCCAGTTTCCGACTTCGATTTATTTAATGCTATTTTGCTCACCTTGAGTCAGCGTTACGGAACGGAAGCCATCACCGCTTTGGGAAAAAACATGCAACAAAGTATGCATCCTGCACAAATGGTGAAATCCGAGCGAAGCAAAAATCAAAAGCCGGCCATCACCATTATGCCTTATTTTTTCACAAAAATGGCCAAGGTTGGAGGTGTGAT
>CAZOEV010000731.1:0-1760 GCA_964578915.1 uncultured Lentimicrobiaceae bacterium | reverse complement strand
CCGGCTTATTCATAAAATTAATTCCGTTTGCATCGGAGGTTAGCCAGCGTAAAATATGTGCATTGTGTAAATAAAAAAGGAGCTTCAGGGTAGTATCGCGTGTGGCTCCAATCTGCTGTGCCAATTTATTGATATTGGGCTTGAAAGGTGCAATTTGCGAGATGATAAACAATAGCCGCTTCAACTTGACTATCGTTTGGAAATCCATCGTATGAATGGCGGGTAGATCAACTTCAATAACTAAATTTATAGCTTGTTGAAGCCTTTTATGATAGTTGTTGGGGTCTTCCAAAAAAAAAGGATAATAACCTGCGTTTAAATATTCATTGAGGTATTTAAAGGGTGATAGCACATTTAGATACTTGGATATGAGTTGATTATCTGCATTTAAAAGCTGAAAAAAATCCAATATTGGAAGCTGAAAATTATATTTAAACAACAGAAATTCACGGAAAGAGAGACCTTGAAGCTGATATAAAACTACCCTACGACTCAAATCGTAATTCCCTTTATAGATATCTAAAGCAGAAGAGCTGGTGAATACAATGTAAAGATCAGGAAACAGATCATAAATATTCTTCAATTCCTGCGACCAATTTGGGTATTTATGCACCTCATCCACAAAGAGATAACGGCCACCTTGTAAACGGAATTTCTCAGCAAAATCGAACAATTTGTGTTCAGAAAAGTACAAGGTGTCCAAACTGATGTAAAGTGCATCCTCATTATTCATTTCCTTGATACGTTGCAGTATGAGGGTTGTTTTGCCAACACCTCTTGCCCCCATTATTCCAATCAGCCGCTGACTCCAGTCAATTTGATCATACAAATAGCGGCTGTGTTCAAAGTTGAGCTGTTGAATCCTTAAAGCTGACCATTCTTTTAGTTTTTCCATGATATTGCCTTTTGTAAAGTGCAAAAATACACTATTTATGACTTGTGTAGAAGTGTTTTTATTATAACGTTGTGCTTTTTAGTGGTTATCACATCATTTTTTTTTCTTTTTTCGGCTAATCCAACGATTCGAATAAACTTTAAAGCTTATTATAACTCACTTTGACAGAAAGAATGTGAATAAAAACACTATTGCTTCATTCTGCCAAAACAAAATAGAAATAGCAGTAAGTTCAAGATTGTAGCTCCATTTACTCCAATATAGTTTCCCAAGGCTCGTCGCCATCTACCTAAAAAAATAGTATTTTAGTAAACTATTTTAAAACCCTCAGAGCACCAAAATATGGCCCTATTTCAAAAATCAGTTGAAAAGAAATACTTAAACGCGCTTGACCCAGCCTTAATAGAAAAGAAATACGCTGATTTTCAAAGCTATTTTGGCAATTTTGAAATTCAACAAAACATCAGAAATTCAAAAGAAGAACAGTTTCAAGAGGGATTTTTGCGGGAATTATTTGTCTCGATTTTGGGATATACGCTTAATCCACATCCTAACTTCAACCTAACCACCGAATTAAAAAACATAACAAACAGCAAAAAAGCCGACGGCGCCATCCTTTCGCCAGAAAATGCTGGGCAAGTAATTGCCGTTATTGAACTGAAAGGTACTGACACGACAGATTTAGATAAAATTGAAAATCAGGCTTTTGGCTACAAAAATCACCATCCAAAATGTAAGTATGTAATTACATCGAATTTTGAGAAAGTTCGATTTTACATTCAAAATGCTGTTGATCACATCGACTTTGATTTGTTCAAGCTTTCAAAAGGACAGTTTTCCTTGCTTTGGCTATGCTTGGAAAAAG
>CAZOEV010000730.1:0-1760 GCA_964578915.1 uncultured Lentimicrobiaceae bacterium | reverse complement strand
AGCTATGGCTAGCAGATATGACGCAGAAAACAGTTGTTTATAAGTGGCAATTACTGTGTTTCATTAAATGACCGCTCTACTTCTCTAAATTTTATAACCATAGCTCGCTATGCTTCAAAAATTTATATTGTATATCAGTCATTTAATGAAATCTGAGCTCTTTAATTTTAATCGAACTCAGGTTTTTAGAGTGCTGGCTTTTGAGCCATCAGTAGGCACGTTCGTTGCGCCCTTCAATAAAGTTGATAAATGAGCGATTTACAACCTTATTGCCACCTGGCGTGGGATAATCGCCTGTAAAATACCAATCGCCTTTGTGATCGGGAATGGCGGCGTGGAGGTTTTCAATAGACTGATAAACCACACTAACCCGTGCTTTTATTTCTGTTGAGGTGATAAGGGCCGCAATACGGTCAGAAATTTGTTTGGCAGTGAATGGTTTGTAAATTTCTTTCACGTAATTGACCATTTGCTCCTTGGGAAGCTTTTCTTGCTGCTTACACTTTTTGTAAACTTCGTTGATGATATGCGTTTGTTGCGTTTCCTTTAGCAAAGCGATTGTTGCCCTAAATGCAATAAAATCGCCCAGTTTAGCCATATCAATACCATAGCAGTCGGGATACCTGATTTGTGGTGCTGATGAGGCAATAACAATATGTTTTGGCCCAAGTCTATCCAAAATGCGGATAATGCTGTTGCGCAAAGTCGTTCCGCGCACAATAGAATCGTCCAGCACTACCAACGTGTCTTTGTCGCGCCGAACCACGCCATAAGTAACGTCATAAATATGCGTTACCAAGTCGTTTCGCTGCTTGTCCTGCGTAATAAAAGTACGCAACTTCATGTCTTTTACAGCGATTTCTTCTATGCGTAATTGTGTGGCAAAAATGTTGTCGAGTTCTTCTGCGGTGAGGTTGTTTCCGGCTGCCCGGATGCGTTCTTTTTTTACATCGCTACAATGAATATGCAACTCTTGCACCATGCCGCGGAAAGCTGCTGAGGCGGTATTCGGGATATAAGAAAAGACAGTATTGTCAAGGTCAAAATCAATTTCCTGAAGCACAAAAGGTACAAGCAGTTTTCCTAAGTTCTTGCGTTCTTTATAAATGTCTGCATCTGTTCCGCGAGAGAAATAAATCCGCTCAAAGGAGCAGGCTTTTCTGGGTGCGGGATCTTTGCATATTTCTTCCGAAAAGCTGCCGTCTTTTTTAATAATTAATGCGTGTCCTGGCTTGATTTCTTTTATTGTGCCAAGTGGCACATTAAAAGCAGTTTGGATAGGTGGACGCTCAGAAGTGGCAACAACGATTTCGTCATCAGCATAATAATAAGCCGGTCTGATGCCAGCAGGATCTCTGAAAACAAATGCGTCGCCATGGCCAATCATACCCGTAATCACATACCCACCATCCCAGTATTGCGAGCTTTCCTTTAATATCGCTTGCACATCAAGCTCTTTGGCAATTTCGTGGGAGATGTCTTTTTTCGAAAGTCCGCTATTTTTATATTGCTTATAAATACGTTCGTTTTCTGTATCCAGAAAATGACCAATTTTTTCGAGAACAGTAACTGTGTCAGAGGTCTCAACAGGATACTGTCCAAGCTCTACCAACTTATCAAAAAGCTCGTCAACATTGGTCATATTAAAATTGCCAGCCAACACTAAGTTTTTGGTCATCCAGTTGTTAGCGCGCACAAAAGGATGGAGGTTCATAATGCTGTTTTGGCCAAAAGTGCCATAGCGTAAATGACCCATAAAA
>CAZOEV010000729.1:0-1760 GCA_964578915.1 uncultured Lentimicrobiaceae bacterium | reverse complement strand
CACAGATTTTCAGATAAAAATATAAAAAGTGTGTGCTTTAAATATTCCTTTAATTCACTTAAAATAGTTTCGTTTTTGCTAGAATTATTTATTGATAAAAATCAATTATCGAAGCTACCAGCGATAACTTTTTCCACTTCTTGGTCAAGAATGAGCTTGTTACTTTGTGCATGCTGCGCGGCATTAATGGTATCGGGCGTAAACACGATTTGCACATCAACACTTTCCAAATCGGCCATAATTTTCAGCATGCGTTCATCTTTTTGTTTCCTTATAGTGCGGATATAAATGGCTTTTACCCGTCCGGGAAAACGATGCGCAATCCGCGAATAAATCTCCGGATCGTGCTGACCGTTGTCGCCTACAAGCACAAAGGACATAGCCGGATAGCTTTTGAAAATTTGATTGATTTTATCAAATTTATGCTCGTGATTTTGGCCACCTTGTTTCCACAAATTAACCAGTCCCGAATTGAATTCGCGTAGCAAAAACACGCCTTTTGGGAAATTATTGAAAGTACAGAAATCCTCGATCAAATCATATAAATTCCATTCGCTACTCGAAATATAAAAGAAAGGATTCCTACTTTTTCCCTTCTCACCTTTGTGAAGAGCGCGGTAAAACTCTTCAACGCCAGGAAAGGGTTTTCGTGTGCGAGAATTTCGTGTAAGCAAAAGTCGCAGCTTGCGCAAAATCCGCGTTGAATGACTCACTATAATCGTATCGTCAATATCGGAAATTACTCCAAAATCTGCATCCAGGCCGGGAATCAGAATTTCGCCAATTGAACTAAAAATCTTGTCCTCGCCAGTCAAGTCCTCCCTCAAAATTGCTCTATAATTCATCCACTCGCTTGTTTGCGCATCAGGCTCCGGCGTATATTGAAAAGTGGTTTTAAATAAACCAGTTTCTTCTGTATGCAGTATTTCTTTGTTATCATTGAATTGCACTTCCACTTTCGCGCCCGGAATTTGATCGCCTGAATACCTTTTTAGTGTGGCCAAAAGGTTATTCCACGGACTGTTATTGGCTTCGGGTTTTTCCAGCCCTTTATCTTCGGTAAGCATTCCAGTTATAAAAACTTCGCCTGTTTCACACGAACCAAACCCACGAAAAGGTATAATCGACGGCACTCCCAACCAACCCAAACGGTGCTTGAATTTCAGCATTAACTTCTTAAACGGATTTTTACTGCTTCTATCAAAATAAGCAGGGGTGGTATTTCTTTTCGTCATAAACATTAATTTCGGCATAAAATTTTACCTAATTTGCACTATTAAAAACATAAGGCATGCCATTAGAAAACGAAGATAAGTCAAAAAAGATACTTTTTGTAGTAAATCCCATTTCAGGTGATATTGATAAGGCCGATTTTCAGGAAGTTCTGAAAGACTTTATGGGCAGCCAAAAACAGGATTTTGAAGTTTATTTGACGAATGGAAAGGACGATAAAAGTCAGATTTCAAAGCGTGTTGACAGCCTAAAACCTCATACAGTTGTTGCTGTGGGGGGCGATGGTACTTGTAATATGGTTGCGCAACAGCTGCTTAATAAAAACATCAAACTGGGGATAATTCCAATGGGATCTGCCAATGGGCTGGCTACCGGCATTGGATTATCGAATAATTTAAATGAAAATCTGCAAATTATCATCAACGGAAAATCAAAACCAATTGATGTTTTGCAAATCAATAACGATCATATCTCATTGCATTTGAGTGATGTAGGTGTGAATGCAAAAATTATTGAAAAATTTGATA
>CAZOEV010000728.1:0-1764 GCA_964578915.1 uncultured Lentimicrobiaceae bacterium | reverse complement strand
TAAATTGGTGAGTTTAACCGGAAAAGAGGTTATGGAGGGCAAAGAGGCACTTTTTCAAAAATTGGATTCAAAAGTTGGTCGGCTTATAGCGCCTTATACCGAAAACCTGCAGATTGGCATGGAGGATCCCAATAGTGCCATTAAAAGCATCTTAATGAAAGATGAGGTGAGCCAGCAATTATTTGGTAGCTTTGGAAATACATTTAGGTTTGTGCAGCAAACACTGTTGATGGTGTTGATGACACTTTTCTTTTTGATTTTGCTGCTTGCAGGTAGTATAAACTTTAAGATACTGATAGAGAATACTTTAATTATGCGACGAACGCAAACAGTAAAAACTTATATGGCCATCGAAAGAAGTATTGTTAAGTTCTTAAAAGTCAAGTTTTTAATGAGTTTTTGTACTGGGCTGGGTTTTGGATTGATTGCTTGGTATTTTGGCCTTAGTTTTCCGCTCTTTTGGGGACTTTTTGCTTTCGCTATCAATTTTGTACAAATGATTGGGAGTGTTATTGCTACAGTATTGGCGGTTTTATTTGCTTTTATTGAGCTTGAATCGCCTGGCACAATGTTGCTCGTAACGCTCCTTTTTACTGGTGTTCAGGTGCTTTTTGGTTCGGTTATTGAACCTGTAATGATGGGTAAATCATTTTCAATCAATGTTTTAACGGTGTTAGTGATGCTGATGTTTTGGGGCTATCTATGGGGCGTTCCGGGGCTTATTTTATCCATTCCCATCACGGTATTGATTAAAACTTTGCTCGAACAATTTAGTGGTGGCAAAAAGCTTGCTCGTTTTATGAGTTAGCCATCTTTCCTGTGGAAATAGTTTTCGTTAGTTTTTTGGCTAAAAAAAAACACCCAAAAAACAATTATTAGTTATATTTGTTCTCCAAAACAATAATATCAATAAAATTAAATCTCAATGAAGAGTAAATTTTTCTTTTTAGCACTGACTTTCCTTTTTCTGGTTTCCTGCGAATCTACCCAACAAATTACGGGAAGCTATGTAAACAAGGAAGCTATTCCTGATAAAGCCTTCAATAAAGTTTTTATAATGGTGATGGCGCATAAAGATGCACCCCGCGCGTCTATTGAAAGCCAATTGGCTGATGCCGCTGCAAAACGTGGAATAGAAACCGTGAAAAGCTCCGATGTTTTTCCTATTGGTTTCCTCGCCGAAAAGCCTACAAAAGAGGTGTTTGCCGCCGAAATGCGTAAACATAACTGTGATGCCGCTTTTACCGTTACCCTGCTTCATGAGCAAACCCAGGAACGCTATGTGCCAGGCTCACGTGGCGCACCTTATGTGAGTTATCCTTTTTATGGAAGCTATTATAGCTATTACAATTCTCGGTACAGTTATGTCTATGATCCAGGCTATTACACAACAGATCAGGTTTATTTTATCGAAGGAAACCTTTATGACCTCAATACCGATAAATTGGTTTGGTCGCTGCAAAGCAAAAGCTATGATCCAGGAACGCTTACCGCTTTTGGAAAAACTTATGCCGATATGGTATTTTATCAGCTGCGAAAAGAAGGTCTGGTTAAGAAATAAAGGATTTAGCCTTCATGGAAATCCAGTTTGTTTCATTCAAACTGATTTAAAAAAGCGTTATAAGACTTCTTGTAGCGCTTTTTTATTGTGGCTAAAGGAATTCATACTCTTTTAAACTACAAACATAGGGGCTAAATAACTTTCGCAATCAATGTTATTTCAACAGTTGCGTTTGAAGGCAAGGAGGCAACGCCAATTGCAGC
>CAZOEV010000727.1:0-1769 GCA_964578915.1 uncultured Lentimicrobiaceae bacterium | reverse complement strand
GACTATATTCTGAAAACGGGCTCTCCTGCAATTGGAGCAGGAATTAGCGGAGGAGATTGTGGTGCCTTCGGCAATGGCACGGGTATCGAATCCTATGTGCTTTCTGGTTTACCCGCCATTCCTGCTGTTTTTGAAGCCACTGTAACCACCATTGGTAGTTCAGTACTACCCGTAAATATTAAAGCTTCCTCTCACAATTAAATTCTCTAAACCATGAAAAAGAAAATTACATTATTAGCATCAGTAATAATACTACTTACTACAACACTTAACGCCACCGTTTGGCGTGTAAACAACCGTGCGGAAACCGATCCTGACTTTTCCACACTGCAAGCCGCCATTGATGGAGCGGCTGATAGCGATACCTTATATATTGAAGGTAGCCCCAATGCTTATGGTGATGGCACATTTACCAAGAAATTAACCGTGTACGGTACCGGTTATTGGCTCGAAGAGAATGACACCACCCAGGCCCTTAAAAACAATTCAGAAGTAGGCAAACTAATTTTTGATGATGGAAGCCAGGGGTCTAAGGTTCAGGGGTTGTATATTTATTATACGGATGCATCAGCCTTTAATACAATTGAAATAAATACTGACAACATAGTTGTTGAGCGGAATTATATTTATGCACGTAACACGTCAACAAGTAGCGGTGTCGTATATGGAAATGCTATTTATGTTGGCGTAAATACAACCAATATTGAAATTACTGGAAACTGGATTGATGCTCGGGTGCATCATAATAGTTATAGCTATAGCGGTGTCACCGCAATCGGTATTCATATAGCCGGAATACCGGAAAATACCTTTATAAAAAGCAACCTGATCCGTGCATATCGTTCATCAGTCTTTGGAAGATTTTATGCCATATATTTCGCCACCAATAACTCTGACAATGAGCTCATGTTGATCAACAACGTGATGTGGGGTAGTGTAACAACTTACTACACAAACCACTACAACAACATTCTAGTTAACGGCACCTATAATATCGGCACAGGCGATGCATCCTATAACAACCTGTGTGATGGTATTCAGTATCCTGACGAGCATAATAACCAACAAAATGTGGACATGACTGCTGTTTTTATTGATCATGACTTGTATATCGACAAGGGCTATTTTCTGGCACCTGGTTCGCCTGCTGCTGGAGCGGCAATGGATGGAACCGATTGCGGTGCTTTTGGCACTGATCCTTACATACTATCAGGTATGCCTGAGATCCCGGCGCTTTTTGAAGCAACCATTGTACCTTATGGAACAACTTCTGTAACAGTAAACATAAAGGCAACATCACATAACTAAGCCAACCTTCTATGGAACTGATATCTTCATATTTAGTGCCAACTATAATACTGTTTGCCACGCCACTTAATATAACAGCGTGGAGAGTTAACGACCGCTCCAACTTAGATGTGTTTTTTATAACACTTCAAAATGTAATTGATGCAGCAAATAATGATATTTCCAATAGCTTTATTCGGGCGTGCAGGCCTAATCACGGCTTATTTTATGCCATTTTCGAGGCCAACGCTTATGCTACAGTTGATACACCAGACTGCCCATCAACATTAAGGCCAGCAGCCACAATGACTATAATTTAGATACTGGGGCTTTTCCCCTATCACTTGATGTCAGTGCAAAAATATAAAACACAGCCATTCCCATGAAATATAAATATATCCTTCTTCTTGTTCTGTTTTTCATCAGTAATATAATATTTGCCCAACTTCCAGATATAGTTCAGTTGGAGTACTATTTTGATA
>CAZOEV010000726.1:0-1773 GCA_964578915.1 uncultured Lentimicrobiaceae bacterium | reverse complement strand
CTCATCCTATTTCACTTTTTCTTACAAAACTATTTCAAAATGCAAACATAGGAGTTTGCAACTAGATCAGCTAAAATAAAAATGCATAGTCTGTTCGCTGTCTTGAAAACACATCAACTTTGCGACGAAGTTGCAGACTCCGAGCGGGAATGTCAGTAATGCGAAGCAAATCGTAAATGCTTTTTTCATCTGATAGGCTGTTTTGTGAAATCCTTGTCGAAACGTAACACTTGACCAGACTCATTTTTCCCTTGCAAGCTTTTGAAAT
The DNA here is from genome assembly GCA_964578915.1 of uncultured Lentimicrobiaceae bacterium. GTDB lineage: Bacteria > Bacteroidota > Bacteroidia > Bacteroidales > F082 > UBA5536. The sequence goes on along the minus strand of CAZOEV010000726.1, from coordinate 1,505 downwards.
GGACTCCTTCCGATGTAATCCTTTTAAACATGCTAAAATCCGCATTGATCGGATCAACCAAAGTAGAGTAAACCTGATTATTCAACATGTTGAAACACCTTAGGTAACCCTGACCTTTTCGTCCATAGGCTGTATTGTCATCTCTGATTTTTAACATAATGCAAATGAGATTGCCATCTATCTTCGAATACCCACCATAAAAGTTTTCATCATTGGTATTTACGCTTACAGCAGTCTTATTGTTCTTTATATCAACTATTTTATAAAGTTTTAAAATCCCATCCGGCGCATTGACTGACTGTGCCCAGCCACGAAGCAGATAGTAATTTCCATCATCCGTGATGTTGATATAATCTATATACATGTCTTCAGGGTAATAAGAATTACATATCTTGCCATCGGCCATGTAGGTCACAACTTTTGAAGCATGATCTGCAAAATCATTCTCGCTGTATACATAAAGAATGAGTCTATTAATAGTCACTATGAATTGGCCGTTCGTTGATAAAAATGCCCCATGGCTGGCATCAGCCCAGCCCGGATACCTGGAAACATTTCCGGGGCCATAAGCAATCAAGCCAGGTATTTCATCTTTTGTCAAAGAATCAATGTTGTTGAATTTATAGGTTTTTACCGAATAATTACCTGTTTCGATCGTATCGTAGGGCAAATTCCAGTAAGGGTTGCGTTCGTGCAGGTAAAAAGAATCCGTAACATCATTGTTGAGCGTATCAATGAAAAGAACTTTACGTTTTTCCGCATTTTTCGCCTCCCTCTCATACCTAATAATATGTTGGCCATTACTATCTATGGTTGTTAAAACCACCAAAAGAAAAATTAATCTTTTTATCGCAGTTTTCATTATCACCTCCTTAATTAATTGTTATGTACTGCATTTTTTATTTGCTGTAGTTCAGTTTGTAAAGTACTAATTTTTTGTTTTTGCCCACCGCTCGGCGTAGTTTATAACTACGTCGGCTAAAATAAAAATGCATAGTCTGTTCGCTGTCTTGAAAACACATCAACTTTGCGACGAAGTTGCAGACTCCGCCGAGCGAATACCAAGCTTACAAGTCTTCCGCCAACAAATCCCGAGCTGAGAGTAATCTAAAACCAAGCAATTAAATATGTACGGCGTTGTGCTTTAGCTATTTTTTATAATTCAGATTGATAAATGTTTAAATTTTCAGTCAATTTAATTATTCCTTTCGAGGCGTCTTCAAATCTATTATTTAAGAGATGAATTCCACCTCTAAATACTTCTAGCCTTGAAATAAATTCTTTATTTTTTTCAGTAACTATAGAATGGATTTCTAGTGTATTTAATTTTGTGTCGGCGAGTCCATTTGGTACAAGAAAATTTAGTTTGCAATGCGACGCATATTCAGTAGTTTTTTCAAATGATGTTTTAACTGCTCCAAGTTTAAATCTATAAATAGCATCAATTTCCCTAATTAGGGCCTACTGAAAAACTAAGCCATCCTTCATTTAGTATTGTATAATTC
>CAZOEV010000725.1:0-1775 GCA_964578915.1 uncultured Lentimicrobiaceae bacterium | reverse complement strand
GTAGAAATGTTTGTAGGACATGATTTTTTACTTTTCTAGCGATTTAAGTTTTTTGTAAAGCGTTGGTCGCGAGATGCCCAGCATTTTTGCTACGGCACTCATATTGCCATTTTCCTTTTCTATGGCAAGCCGAATCATCTCATTTTCCATCTCTTCAATGGTTTTATGATGCAGCTGCGAAGCCGTATATTTAATCGGGTTTTGCAGCGCGAAACTATCTTCATTTAGCACAGCATTATCAGCTAATATCACCGCTTTTTCGATGCTGTGTTGAAGCTCTCGCACATTACCGGGCCACTGGTGATTAAGTAGTTTTTGAGCCGCTTTGCGGGACAATTTTATTCCGGCTTTGTTGTATTTTGTTCCATATTTTTGCAGGTAAAATTCTGCGAGGAGCAACACATCGTCTCCCCGCTCACGAAGCGGTGGCAGCTCAATGGTGATGGTATTGATACGGTAAAGCAAATCTTCACGAAAAAGGCCTTCGGAAATCATTGCCCGCAAATTCTTGTTGGTGGCGGTAATCAAGCGAATATCGGTGGGAATCGGCTTATTGCTACCCAGCTTTACAATGTTTCTGTTTTGCAAAACGGCCAGCAATTTGGCTTGAAGCGCTAAGGTAAGATTCCCGATTTCATCTAAAAATAATGTGCCTTTGTGGGCTGCTTCAAATTTGCCCGTGCGTTCTTCTTTCGCATCAGTAAAAGAACCTTTGGTGTGTCCAAAAAGTTCGCTTTCAAACAGCGTTTCGCTTATAGCACCCATGTCAACGTTTACCATAATTTCGTTTTTGCGCAGGGAATACTGGTGAATTTCACGTGCAATCAAATCTTTCCCTGTGCCATTTTCTCCGGTAATGAAAATGTTGGCATCGGTGGCGGCAACTTTTTTAACGATGGCTAATACCTTTTTAATGGGTTCCGACTGCCCGATAAATTCTTGGATAGGTGGGCTAAGCGCTTGCTTCAAAGCGTGACTTGTTTTTGTTAAAGCCCTATTGTCCATCTGGCTTTTATGCAATTTCATGGCAGCATGTAAAGTGCTGATTAATTTTCGGTTGTCCCAAGGTTTCAATACGAAATCGAAAGCGCCTTCCTTTACCGCTTTCACGGCGAGTTCCACATCGCCATAAGCGGTAATCATCACCACCACTATTGAAGGATCGTGTTTTTGAATCTGATGTAACCAAAAAATCCCTTCGTTGCCGGTGTTGATACCTGCTTTAAAATTCATATCCAGTAGCACCACATCAATATTTTGTGTTTGCAAAGTTGAGAGCAGCACGTTGGGATTGCTGATTGGAAAAACCTGGTCAAATTCCGTTTGTATCAGCATCTCCAGCGCGGTAAGCACGCTTTTATTGTCATCGAGAATGAGAATGTTACCTTTCATAGTCAGCTAAATTTACTTTGAAAGAAAAGGCCAAATACTGCGTTATTCTAGTTTTTGAAACAGTCATTTACCAATGTAAACTCCTTGGTTTCAAAAACTTCGAAAGCCTTGTCTTTGACCTTTCTTATCAAAGTATGAAAAATTGGAGTTTTCTTTCAGGCACTAAATTAGTTTAATTGTAAATGAATAGCACAATGGCTGTAAGAAAACTTTACACTTAACATTAATAAATATTCTAGTGTTCACTTTAAATAACTTTATTTCAGTTGATTACATTTTGCGGCATCTCGTTTGGAAGTAAAGTCTTAAATCGCAAAAAATTCAAAATCATGGATATACCAATTGAGAAGAAAAAAGGCTTAAAAAGGAAACATATTCTGCTA
>CAZOEV010000724.1:0-1782 GCA_964578915.1 uncultured Lentimicrobiaceae bacterium | reverse complement strand
ATAGATGCTAATTTTAGTATGCGTGTTTGGACTGGTGGCAATCAATTTGCGGCTGGAAATTTGCAAGTTGACCAAAGCGTGGACAATCCCATTGCAGGTGAATGGAATACCATCGAACTGGATAATCCGGTGCTAATAGATGCGTCGCAAGAGCTGTGGATTGGTTATAGGGTGCTGAATACCGGCGGCGGATATCCGGCAGGAACCGACAATGGCCCTGCAATTCCGTTCAAAGGCGATATGATTTTATATGGATCAGAATGGCTGAGCATGTCAGATTATTTTGGCTGGAATATCAACTGGAATATCCGTGGTTTTGCGGTCGATGCACCTGCAAAAAATGTGATAACGCAAGTTTTAGAAAACCCTACAATTAAAAACAGCGGACTTCCGGAAAAAATTACAAGTGAAACTTCCGGAAAAAGCTTCCGCTGGGACTATACTCATTTTAATGTCTGGCGAAATTATATGCTACTTGCAGAGGTTCAGGCGGGTGAATTCACTTTTGTCGATGATTTCCCGATGAATGAAAACACCTACGCAGTTACAACTGCAAGAGACATATACGAATCACAAGCTTCTAACGAAATTACAATAGAGCTGGTCAATATCGCTGAAAAACAATCAGATTTTGAAAGCCTGAGTATTTATCCCAATCCTGTGAAAGCAGATTTCAGACTAAGTTTTGAAAGCATTCAGGCCGAAAATATGCAGCTGGAAATGCATGATCTGAGCGGCAAACTCATTTATAGCAATCAAATCAAGGCGAAAGCTGGCAAAAATGAGATAGATTTGAATCGTGAAAAGCTGCATCTCACAAACTATTCAGGAGTAATTATCGTCAAATTAAGCGGAAAAGGTCAGCAATTCACGAGGCGGATTATTCTGGAATAACCCTTTTTATGAAAAAACTCTCGGTTTCAATCATCACTTTCAACGAGGAGAAAAATATCCGGCGCTGCCTGGAGTCTGTCAGCACCCTAGCGGATGAAATTGTGGTGGTTGATTCATTTTCTACAGATAAGACGGAGGCGATATGCCGTGAGTTTGACGTAAAATTCAGCACCCACATTTTTGAAGGCCATATCGAACAGAAAAATATCGCCCTCGCATACTGCTCAAATCCCGTGGTGCTTGCTTTAGATGCTGACGAAGCACTTTCAGAGAAGTTGCTCGAATCTATTAAAATAGAAAAAGAAAAAGGCTTTCCACATGCTGTTTATAGCATGAATCGCCTCACCAATTATTGCGGAAAATGGATTCGGCACTGTGGCTGGTATCCCGACCGCAAGCTGCGCTTATTTCACAAATCCGCTGGTAAATGGGGCGGCGAAAATCCGCACGATCAATTGATTTTAAAAGAAAAAGTTTCTGCTTTTCAGTTGACTGGCGATTTATTACACTACTCCTACTACACACAGGAAGAGCACTTTAAGCAGGTAGAATACTTTACAACTATTGGCGCTGCCACCTACCACAAAAAAGGAAAAAAGGCCGGCTGCCTAAAAATGTATGGCTCGCCAGTGGCTAAATTTCTGCGCGATTACATCTTCAAGCTTGGCTTTCTGGACGGCAAATCCGGTTTTCAGGTTTGCTATATCTCTGCCGGCGCCACATTTACCAAATACAAAAAACTTCGTGCCCTTAATCAAGAAAATAAAGCCGGAAAAACTAAAAAGTGATGGATTTACCTCAAAAAACGGATACTTTGAAACAGTTGAACCGCTGGCTAATCTGCCGAACCGACAGCATTGGTGATGTTATCCTAACGCTTCCTTTATG
>CAZOEV010000723.1:0-1782 GCA_964578915.1 uncultured Lentimicrobiaceae bacterium | reverse complement strand
TGGTAGAGCAAATCAAAGAAGTTTTTAATTGCTAAGAAACACAGAAACCCGTTTTAATAGTTAAAGCGGGTTTCTAAATTCTATTTTTTAAATGAATATCGAAGACATTAGAAATTATTGCATCGAAAAGGATTATGTATCTGAAAGCATGCCTTTTGGCGATGATGTCTTGGTGTTTAAGGTGGCCGAAAAAATGTTTTTAGTAGCCAATCTCAGCGGTCCATCGCGTATCACCATCAAAGCAAGTCCTGAAGAGGTTTTTGAAAGACTGGAAAAATACCCAGAAACCAAAGAGGCTTATAATTTCAATAAAACGCATTGGATAAGTGTCAAAATGGATGAAGCCGTCGATTTTAATCGTGTCCGCAGCTGGATCGATCGTTCCTACACGCTTGTGCTGGAAGGTGTTTCTAAAAAAGTAAAACGTGAACTTGGTATTATAGATTAAGCAAGATGCTTCTCTATAGCTTTTGCCAAATTTGATTTTGATTTTAATCCAACTAAACGGTCAACTGGTTCCCCATTTTTAAAAATTATTAAGGTAGGAATACTTCTTACACCATATTTAAGGGCAGTTTGTTTTTGCTCGTCAACATTTAGTTTGGCAATTTTAGCTTTTCCTTCAAACTGTTCTGCTAACTCACTCACCACAGGCGCAATCATTTTGCAAGGACCGCACCAGGCCGCCCAAAAATCTACCAAAACAACACCATTTGAAATTTCTTTTTCAAAATTAGCGTCAGTAAGCTGAATTAATTTTTCGCTTTCATTGGCCGGATCATAGTTTTTCATGCTTTGATAGCGACGGTAAGTGCTGTAAACCAAATAAACACTAAATAATATAAGTATTGCCCATACTGCTGTTGACATAGTTTTTGTTTTAATATTTTGGCTAAAATAGCTAATCCGTTTGTATCTTTAGTTTTGGTTTTTTGTTCCACCAAATTAATTACTAAAGCCATTTGTTTTTTCTAAACATCAGCAGCATCCAGCCAGCAATTAGAAGCATGATGCCCCAGGCGATGGGATAACTGTATTTGTAGGAAAGCTCAGGCATAAACTCAAAATTCATCCCGTAAATTCCGGCAATAAAAGTGAGTGGAATAAATATGGTAGCGATAATGGTGAGCACCTGCATCACTTTATTCATCTTATGACTCAGCTCAGAAAGGTACATGTCCTTAAGGCCGGCATTTAGCTCGCGATAGTTTTCGATGGTTTCGTAGATCTGCAAAATATGATCGTGCACATCGTTGAGGTATTTGAGTTGTTGCTTGTCAATCACCTGGCTGTCAGATTTTATAATACTGTTCAGCGCTTCCCGAAGCGGAAAAACGGCTTTCTTCAAAAACAACAGTTCTTTTCTAATGTGTTGAATGCTATCTAAAATTTGCTCATTCAAATCATGAAATAGTGCCTCTTCCAGTTGATCTATTTTTGTAGCAATGTCCTCAATGGTAGAAAAGTAGTGGTCAACAACAATGTCTATCAGAGCGTAAAAAAGATAATCGGGACCTTGTGTTCTAAAGCGCCCAGTAGTTGATTCTAAGCGTTTATCAAGGGAGTTGAAGAGGGATAAATTACTTTCGTGGAAAGAAATCAGCAGATTTTTCTTTAGGATAAAACTTAGCTGGTCTGAAATGACATTTTGCTCGCTATCGACTCCCAATGTTTTCATAGTCAAAAAAATGAAATCATCAGCTATTACAGCTTTTGGACGTTGGCCAGTATTCAAAATATCTTCTAGAAGGAAATGAAAATGCAATTATAATAAACCCTTAT
>CAZOEV010000722.1:0-1784 GCA_964578915.1 uncultured Lentimicrobiaceae bacterium | reverse complement strand
GTATTGAAAAAACTGCAAAAAAGCCGTAATATTTTTGAGCTGGCCGGACATATCTTTATGGAAAAACCGCTCAACCGCACCAAAACCTGGCTTTCAAAAGATGTTGCGAAATCACTGCTAAATCTGCATAAACTAAACCTTTTCACAACTATGCACCAAGCCAATCAGGCTGATTTGAAAAATCCTAAGTTGGTGCAGCTTTTTGATCGCTATGCCACCTACAACGGCTCCGATCCGTATCGTGCGCCCGGCATTTTAAATATCATTCCGCATCTGGAACATGGCATTGGCACTTATTTGCCTGAAAAAGGCATGTATGAAATCACCAGCAGTTTGGTGCAGCTTGCCGAAGATTTAGGCGTAGAGTTTCACCTCAACGAAAGGGTAGAGGAGATTTTATTGCAAGATCAAAAAGTAGCAGGCGTTCGCAGCAGCAAAAAAGTGTATCAGGCAGATTTGGTATTGTCAAATATGGACGTAACGCCTACCTATCGCAAACTCTTGCCAAATAGTAAAGCGCCCGAAAAGAAACTGGATCAGGAAAGAAGCAGCTCGGCGCTGATTTTTTATTGGGGAATTAAAAAGGAATTTGAACAACTTGGCCTGCACAATATCTTTTTTAGTAAAGATTACCGTAAGGAATTTGAAGCTATTTTTCAGGGCATCGTTCCGGCTGAAGATCCAACCGTTTATATCAATATTACCTCTAAAGATATTCCCACGGATGCACCAAAAGGCTGCGAAAACTGGTTTGTGATGGTGAATGTTCCCACGCACAAAAATCAGGATTGGGAGCAACTAATTCCACAATATAAAAAACATATTATCAATAAGGTGAATAATATTTTAAAAACGGATATCAGTGCCTTAATCGAGACGGAAAACACACTTACACCACTTGATATTGAGCTAAAAACCTCTTCGCAGGGCGGATCGCTTTACGGCACCAGCTCTAACAGTCGCTATGCTGCTTTTATGCGTCATACCAACGACCACAAAGACATTGAAGGTTTGTTTTTCGCGGGTGGAAGCGTGCATCCCGGCGGTGGCATTCCACTCTGTTTACTTTCGGCAAAAATTGTTTCAGAAATAACTCCAAATCCATGATTGCATTCTTGAAAAATCGTTTTCAGCTCAGCCTTGCGCTGCTGATTATTGTTTATATGGTTGGTATTGTTAGCGTGCTGCTTGGTCATGCCGAATCGCTGATGCTGCTCACGCCTTACAACTTGCTTTTTGCTACCGGACTTTTGCTTTACAATGCCGAAGGCTTTGATAAAAAGTACGGAATTTGGTTGCTTGTCGTGATGCTGGCAGGCTTTTTTGTAGAAGTGTTGGGCATAAAAACTGGTCTTATTTTTGGCGATTACACTTACGGCGAAGGCCTGGGCTGGAAATGGCTTGATGTGCCGTTGATTATCGGATTAAACTGGGGCGTTTTGGTTTTTGGAACGGCTGCATTGGTATATAAACTTAATATAGCAAAACCGTTAAAAGCTGCCATTGCGGCCACAATGATGGTTTCTTACGACATATTTTTGGAGCCGGTGGCCGTGCGTTTCGACTTCTGGACTTGGGCTGGAGGCACCATTCCGCTGCAAAATTATATCGCCTGGTGGATCATCGCTTTTCTGATGCTTTTGGGTGCTTTTTCAATTGTTAAAAATCTGCGCAACCGACTGGCAATTTATGTGTTGTTGATTCAAACTTTGTTTTTTATTCTGTTGATTTTCGACCAGAATTTATCTATCCGTTAAAAGAAATTTCATGAACAACCTCTATCT
>CAZOEV010000721.1:0-1796 GCA_964578915.1 uncultured Lentimicrobiaceae bacterium | reverse complement strand
CCATCGACACAAATTTTAGCTTTTTTAGGGCTGCCATTAATGATGTGGTCATCAATGAAATTATGGCCGACCCAACGCCTTATGTGGGTTTGCCTGAATGGGAATTTGTTGAACTTTTTAACCGCACTCCTTTTGCTATTGAGCTGGAAGGCTGGCAACTGCTAATTGGCACAAGTGTCAAGGAAATTGGCGCGGTAACGCTGGCACCCAATGGCTACCTTATCCTTACGCACGAAGATGGCGCAGCAGCCATGGGCACTTACGGTGATGTTTTTGGATTCAGTAGCCTGCAATTGTCAAATGCCGGCGCTTCGCTCGCGCTGATCAGCAATAATGAACAGCTTATTTCTTCTGTGAACTATACCGACAAATGGTATAACGATGCCGCTAAAGCCGATGGCGGCTGGACAATTGAACAGATTGATCCCAATAATCCATGCGGCGGAAAAAATAACTGGACAGCAAGTGTTAGTGCTGATGGTGGAACACCTGGAAGCCTCAATTCGGTGGATGCGCCCAATGTTTTTGCGCCAACTGTAGCACGTTTTCAGTTGCAAAATAATAACGTGATTCAACTGTGGTTTGACCAGCAAATGGACGAAATAAGCTTGAGTCAGCCCACAGCTTATACCATCGAAAGCAGTGGAATTCACCCGATATTGACGGTTCTTAATCCTGAGGATGCCAGCTTTGTGGAGTTGCAGTTTGATCAGCCTTTTGAGCAAGGAAACGTATATAAATTATTACTTTCTGAAGATTTGATGAACTGTGCCGGACTTAATGTAGAAGCTGGCAGTCACATCACTTTTGGCCTTCCCGATGAGGTGTTGGCAGGCGATGTGTTGCTCAATGAGATCTTATTTAATCCCTTGGGTGATGGTGTGGACTATGTGGAAATCTATAATACTTCAAGCAAAGTGCTGGATTTGAATCAGCTATGGCTTGGTAATGTGAGTCAGACAATCCCTAATCCGCCCGATACTACACTCAAAAATATTACCGATGACAGCTACTTGCTTTTGCCGGCGAGCTATGCATTGCTCACAACAAATTCAAATAAGGTTTTGCAACAATATCCTACTGCCGACACCGCTGTTTTTGTAGAAATGGCTTCTTTCCCAACATACTCAAATAGTGATGGAACGGTTTTATTGAAAGCAAAAAGCGGTGATGTGGTGAATATATTTTCGTATGACGAAGACATGCACTATCCGCTGCTGACTACTAACGAAGGCGTTTCGTTGGAGCGTATTTCTTTTGATAGCCCTACCGACGACCGCACCAACTGGCATTCGGCGGCAGAATCTGTCGGTTTTGGCACGCCAGGGCTTCAAAACTCGATGTTCAGGGCATTTCCAGAAGTGGATGACGCCATCACCATTGAGCCGGAGCTGTTTTCGCCCGATGGCGATGGCCGCGACGATGTTACTTCTATCGCTTACAGTTTTGACGAGGCCGGATATACCTTGAATATCTATCTTTTTAACAGCGTTGGTCAACAGATTCGGCATTTGGTAAAAAGCCAACTTGTTGCGCAGCAAGGCGTTTACCATTGGGATGGCATTGACGAAAACGGCAACAAAGCCAGCGTAGGAATTTATATCGTTTATGCAGAAGCTTTTGACCTGGATGGCAATGTGAAAGCGTATAAGAAATCGGTGGTGGTGGGGACGAGGTAGATTGTGGTAAGGTTGAAAAAAATATTGAATTGAAACAGAATTTGTAACTTTGAATAAAATATTTCAAAATGGACTTGCAAAGCAGAAAAATAGAATTTGTTCAGGAATTTTTAAAGC